>CAZKMS010000007.1:0-67402 GCA_964553805.1 uncultured Verrucomicrobiaceae bacterium | reverse complement strand
AGCGTCATAAATGGCCGAAAATTGTCAAAAATCAGGTCGAATCCGCGAAGTCGGGGTAGTCCCACACGATCAAGCCGCGCGCGAGGCGTCCCGCTTGCAGGTCATCGTAGGCCTCGTTGATCTCTTCCAGGCGGTAGGTGCGGGTGAGCAGCTCATCCAGCTTGAACGCGCCCTGCTCGTGCAGCGCGATCAGGCGCGGCAGATCGATGCGCGGCTTCATGCTGCCGTAGAGCGTGCCTTTGAAGGTCTTCTCTGCATAGACGAGTTGATTGACGTTGATGCGGGCGCGGACGTCGCGGCCGGTGATGCCGGCCACCACGCAGGTGCCGCCTTTTTTGGTCGCGTCGAACGCCTGCTCCATCGCGAGGGCATGTCCGATCGCCTCCACCGCGACATCCACGCCCGCGCCGTGGGTCAGCGCTTGAATCGCCGCCACGGGATCATCGGTGCCGGCGTTGACAAAATCGGTCGCGCCCAGCTCGCGTGCCTTGGCTTCCTTGCTGGCATGCGTGTCCACCGCGATGATGCGGGCCGCTGCCGCCAGGCGCGCGCCTTGGATGGCGTTGAGGCCGATGCCGCCGCAGCCAAACACCGCCACGCTCTGCCCGGCACGCACGGGTGCTGCCTCCAGCACCGCGCCGAGACCGGTGATGACACCGCAGCCGATGAGCGCGGCCTTCCACAGCGGGAAATCCGGCGCAATTTTGACCACCGCCGCCTCCGGCATGGTGGAGACACTGCTGAAGGTGGAGACGCCGGCGTAGTGGCGCACGGGCTCGCCGCTGGCGCGTTGGAAGCGGGTGCGGCCGTCGGGCATCAAGCCGGTGAAGCGCATCGCGGTGCCCATGTCGCAGAGCGCGGGTTTGCCGTTCAGGCAAAACTCGCAGCGGCCGCAGGAGGCGCGCCAGATGGGGATCACCGAATCACCCGGTGCGACGGAGGTGACACCAGGCCCGACACTTTCGACCACGCCCGCGCCTTCGTGGCCGGGGATGATCGGGCAGGGCAGGGGCAGCGTGCCGTTCATCACATGCAGGTCGCTGTGGCAGACGCCGGCGGCCTTCATGCGCACGCGCACCTCGCCGGCTTGCGGCGGAGCCACCACCACCTCCTCGAGCGCGAGCGGTTTGCCGCACTCGGTGAGCACGGCGGCGAGGGCGGTGAGGGGCGTGTTCATGTCAAGGGGTGGGCGGGAGGGCGACGCGGGCGCGCATGAAACGGGGAATGCCGCTCGACATCGGCACATGGTCGCGCACGCGCAGGAAGGCGGGGGTGTCGAGTTCGACGACGAGCCCGTCACTGGACCAACTGCCTTCGCCAGCGAGGGTGGTGGAGGCTTCCACCGTGTAGATCAGGCTGCCGTCCGCGCCGTTTTTCGGCACTTCCAGGCACAGGTAGCGCTCGCCGCCGAGGGTGGACACGCTGGCCTGGACCGGGCTGGGATTGGCTTGGTTGGGGATGGTGGCAAAGGCATACTCCAAGAGATTGGCGAGGCCGTCCTTGTCGGGGTCGGCCAAGGGAAGGTCGTTGCCGGGGTCATGCGAGCCGGCAGGAAACCACAGTTGCCGCCATTCGTCGTAGCCGCCGCTGGAAGCGGAATGGGTGAGGGCCAGGTTCGCATAGGTGCGCGTGTCGCCGTCATCGGCGGTGAGGCGCAGTGTGTAGGCGCCGCCGTGGGTCAAAGTGACTGCGGGATTGAGGATCGCGGCATTGGAGAAAGTGACGGGGCCGGGGCCGGCCATTTTCGACCAGGCGACGGTGAAGGCTCCGGGTGGGCTGGGCCTGCCATCGTCCGTGACGGAGCCGTTGAGGGTGAAGGGCGGGGATTCGGGAACGGAGCCCGCGTTCACCACCGGGGCGGTGTTCAGCGGCTCGATGGCCAGGCCGCTGAAAGTGCCGGTGCCGGTGAGGCTGGCGTTGTTGCTGTCCACCACGAGGCCGACGAGCAGGGGGCCGGTGAGGGAGGCGGGCAGGTTGCCGGAGACCTGCGCCCAGGCGCCGGGCGCGCCGCCCGCGTCGGCGGCGCGGAAGGCGGCGATGCTGTTGCCTTTGCGGACGAGGCGCACCCAACTGCCGATGGCGCCGCCGGTTTGCAGGGTGCCCGCGGCGTCGCCGGGAATGCTGCGCCATTGCACCCGGAAGCCGTCGATGGTGGTGCGTCCGTAAAAGCCGTGCGCGCCGTTGTCGGTGGTGTCGCGGATGCCGACGCCGGCCTGGGCGTTGCGGGTGCTGCCGGTCTGGGTGAGCAGCCGCGCCGTGATCATGCAGTCCCCCCACACCTGCTGGTAGCGGAAGTGGCCGCCGGTGGCGTCGTAGGTGCCGGTGGTGTTGATCGTGGTGATGCCGCCATTGACGCTGGAATCCCCCGGCTGGGCGTGGTTGCCGATGTCCTCCGAGTGCAGCGCCGGCCCGCTGAAGGCGGGAGTCACGGTGACGTGGTCGAAGATGGCGGTGCTGGAGGCCGTGGTGGCCGCGCCGCTGCTGGCGACCATGCCCACCACCACATTGGCCTCCATGCTGACGGAAACGGCTGTGCCGCGCTGTGTCCATGTTCCCGGCGCGCCATCCGCGTCCGGCGCGGTGAAGGCGGTCACATTGCCGTCGGCGCGTGTCAGGCGCAGCCACAGCGGCGCTGAGAAGCCGGAGAACGTGGTGGCGCTGTCCGCTGTGTTGGCCGTGGCGCGCGTGCGCCTTTGCAGGGTGCCGGAGCCGTCCAGCAACAGATTCACCCGCCGCGCGCCTTTCCACGAAGTGTCGCGCAGGGTGATGCCGGCCAGGCGCGTGGCGGGGCCGGTGAGGCTCGCCAGCCGCGCGGTGATGGTGGCATTGCCATCGCCGCCGAGAAGCTGGCGGAACAGCAGGTGGCCGGAATCATTGGTCCCCGAGTAGCCGGTGCCGCTGCCGATGACGGTGAAGGTGCCGGAGGCCCCTCCGCCCACGCCGCGCACCGCAGGCGGCCCTTGATCCTGCGAAACCCATTCCGCGAAGGCAAAGCCGCCGGCCTGCACGAACAGGTTGTCGCTGGCGGTGAATTGCCCGTCATCCACCGTGACGCGCAGGCCATAAACGCCGGGGGTGGAAAAGGTGGCGCCGGTGCTGGCGGCGGCGGGATTTTCAAACACCACCGCGCCGGGGCCGAACAGCTTGCTCCAGGCATAGGTGAGCGGGCTTGGCAGGCCGTCATCCACCGCGGTGGCTTCCAGCAGGAGACCGTTGCCGGAGGCGAGAATGGTGGACTTGCTGGCAGGGCTGCTGATGAAGACCGTGGGCGGCAGGTCGTCGTCAATGAGGCTGATGTTCGCCACCGAAGGCTCTCCGACGATGTAGCTGGAACTGGAGGCGATGGAGACGACGATTTCCTCCGTGCCCTCGGTGAGCGTGTCCTGGAGGATCGTCACCGGAATCACGATCGTGCTCTGGCCGATGGCAAAGGTGTGGCTGGCTCCAAAGGCGGCGTAATCCAAGCCGGAGATGGCCGTGCCGGTGATGCTGAGCGTGACGGCGCGCGCGGCGGTGAGCGGGCCGGTGCGGGTGAGGGTGAGCTCACCGGGGTTGTTTCCCGCCTCGGAAGCGATGCTGCCGGTGGCCGTGAGGGTGATGGTGTTCACATCGTCGTCCTGGATGACCACCGTGGCGGAGTCGGGCGTGCCAATGAGGTAGCCGGTGCCAGCCGCCAGGGTGAGGATCACCGTTTCATCGATCTCCGGCGTGGTGTTTTGAACCGTGGTGACGATCAAATCCACCGCGCTTTGGCCGGCGGGGAAAGTGATGCTCGATGCCGGGGAGAACGCGACAAAATCCGTGCCGCTGGCGGCGGTGCCGGCGCGGGCGAAGTTGACGGTGAGGGCGGCGGTGGTGGAGCCGGTGCGGGTGAAGGTGAACGCGCCCGTGTCTCCGCCCTCGGTGGCGGTGGGATCGGAGGCGATGATGGTGACCACGGGCGTGTCATCATCCTCGATCGTGAAGCTGTGGGCGGAGGTTGTGCTCAACACCGCGCCGGAGGGCGAGTTCAAGGCCAGCAGTACCGTCTCCGCGCTCTCCGCCAGCGTGTCGTTGACCAGCGGCAGGGCGATGGTTTTGACGGTCTCTCCTGGATCGAAGGTGAGCGTGCCGCTGACGGCGGTGTAGTCCGCGCTCGCCGACGCGCTGCCGCCCGCGGTGCTGACGTAGTTCACCGTCACCGCCGAGGATGAGGCGCGGCTCAGCACCACGGGGATGAGAGCGGGCGACAGGTTTTCCATGCTGCTGGAAGCCGGGGCGGCGAACCCGATGATCGGCGGTGTCAGCGGCGCTTGGTCGTCGTCGATGATGGTGTAGGTGAAGGTGGCGGGGTGGCCGAGCACGGCGCGGTGGGCATTTTTGAGGATGACATTGACGGTTTCGTTGGGTTCGGGGATGCTGTCGTCGCGGATTTGCAGCGGGATGGTCTTTTCCACCTCGCCGGGGGCGAAGGTGAGCACGCCTGGATCGAGGTGGTAATCAATGCCCGCGCCTTCGCCGGAGGTCGTGGCGCTGAGGCGGGCGCGGAACTCGGCGACGGAAGAGCCGGGGCCGTTGAGGCCGAAGTACACGGTGCGGGCGCGGCGGTTGACGCTGTCGCGCACCATGAGGCCGGCTTGGGCGTTGGCGGCGCCGCCTTGAATGCTGAGCAAACGGGTGGTGAGCACGAAGTCGCCGCTGACGGGAGCGGAATAGAAGTAGCCGTTGTCCTCGATGGAACTCGCGGCGGTGGACAAGGCGGGCATGATGCCGCTGCCGGAGGCGGTGATGGCCACCGTGCCACCGCTGATCGAGGCGGCGCCGGGCTCGCCGGTGTAGCCGACGGTGCGGCCTTGCAGCGGCTGCGCGGGCGGCGGGGAGATGCTCACTTGGTCGAAGGTGGCCAGGGTCAGTAGGGAGTTGTCGCGCGCGGAGGCGGCGAGGCCGATGAGCACGTCTGAGCCCATCGGCAGGGACTGGCCGCCGCCGATGGGATTGAAGGTGACGCCATCAACGGAGGTGGAGGCGGCGAAGACATCGCCGCTGCGCTGGAGCCGCAGCCAGCGCGGTTTGGTGTAGTTGGGAGTAACCGCAGCATTGGTGGCATTGCCGCCGCCGGTCGTGCGATAGATCTGCTGGGTGGCGGTGGTGGAGTTCGCCGTGTAGGTGAAGTGGCGGGAGTTGGCGGTGGTGCTCTCACGGATCGTCACGCCCGCCCTGACGTTGCCGTTGGTGCAGGTGACGTTTCGCACACGCGCGGTGATGACACAGTTGGCGGAGTTGGTGATGGGGAAATAAATGATGCGACCGCCGTCGGTGGCGCCGGTGAGGGAGATGGCCGGTCCGCCCGTGCTGATGCGGTAAAGTCCCGCGTTTTCAGCGGTGGAACCGGGAGGGGAGGCGCCAGGGAGATCAACCGCCGCCCGGCTGCCGGCGGCGCCGCCGGGACTCAGGCCGGTGATGCTGACTTGATCCACTTCCACGGTCGCGTTGGTGTTGGCGGCGCCGGAGGAGACCATGATGCCGGCCAGGTAATTGGCGGGGAAGCCGCTGAGGGTGCGGGTGACGCTGACTGGGGAGAAAGTCGTGCCGTCGCGCGAGAGATAGGTTTCAAAAGAGGTTCCGGTTTTGACAATGCGCAGCCAGAGGCCGTAGAGCAGGGTGGTGGTGCGCGCGCCGCTTTCCAGCGAGTACTCGACGGACACCGGATCGGCGGCGGGCGCGCTGAGCCGGACCGGGATGCCGGCGTCCGTGACGCTCTCCGGGCCGGAGCCGCCGCTCTCGGCAAAGGCCACCGAGGGGCCGCCGCTTTCGTTGTCGAGGATGTAAACCACGCCATCGGAACCGCGGGCGTAGGCTCCCGGCTCCAGATGCAGGATGACGGTTTCGGTGCCTTCGAAGAGGCTGTCATCGATGGTGTTGAAGGTCACATCCACGCCGGGCGCGCCAGCGGGGATGACCGCGGCGCCGCTGAGCGGGGTGTGGTCCGCTCCGTTGGCGGCCGTTCCCGTCATGCTGTAATTCACCGTCAGGGGAGCAGCGGTGCTGCCGGTGCGTGAGATCCAGAATTTGCAGAGGGTGCCGGTGGCGGTTTCCGCCACGCTATGGTTGCCGGAAGTGCCGACTTGGCCGTCCACGAAAACGGTGGGCTGTTCGTCATCACGCAGCAGCAGGGTGCTGGAGCTTTTGGGTTCCCAAAGCGTGTAGGCCGGGTCCGGGGCAAGGGTCAGCACGATGGTCTCCAGTGGCTCGGCCAGGGCGTCGTTGAGGACGGTCACAGTGAGATCACGCGTGACGGTCCCGTTGTTCAGCGTGATCGTCGTCGTGCCCTCCTTCGTGGTGTTGTTTAGTCCGCTGATCGTGTAATCCACTCCCGGCGTTGCCGTGCCGCTCACCGTGTATTTTACCGTGATCGTATTCGTGCCCGTGCCTTTGGCGGTGATGCGGAAGGTGCCATTGGTGGACGGCTCGGCGGCGGCAACGGAGCTGGTGTGCACTTCGAGCAGGGGCGGCCCGCCGGAATCCTGGATGGTGACGGTGCCGCTGAAGGAGTCGCCGAGCAGGTAGTTGCCGTTGCCGGCGGCCAGGCTCAGGATGACCGTTTCAGGAGCCTCACCGAAGGCATCGAAAATAGGCAGGATGGTCACCACGGCCCGGGTCTCGCCGGCGGCGAACTCGACATGGCCCGGCAACGCCTCATAATCGGCGCCGTGCAGGGCGCTGCCGGCGACGCTGTAGTACACGGTCAGCGGCGCGGACACATCGCCGCTGCGGGTGAGCAGGAAGGTGCCGGGATCGGGCGTTGCGCCCGGCTGGCTGAGGTCCACCTCGGTGGCGATGGGATCCGCGGCCTCCACGGTGACGACCTGCGTGTCGTCGTCCACGATGCGCACGGTCACGGTGTTGGCCGCGGCGTCGGCGATGAAAGCCGGGCCGGTGGCAATGCCCAGGCGGACCACTTCGGTCACCTCGACCAGCGCATCATCCAGCGGCAGGATTTCAAAGGTCGCGGAGGAGGCGCCGTTCGGGATGGTCACCGAGCCCGGCAAAGCGGCGTAGTCCACGCCAGCGGTGGCGATGCTGGCAGGCTCCACGGTGTAATTCACGATGAGATTTCCCACCGGATTGCCGCTGCGGGTGACGGTGCAGGTCACCGGCTCGCCCGCTCCCTCGTCCACTTGGCTCAAGTCGGCGGTCAGGGACACGCGCGGCAGCGGGGTGTCGTCGTCCACGATGGCCACGGTGGCGGCGATGGAGTCTCCGGAGGCGAAACCGGCGTCCTGGCCGAGCACGAGCGTCACGGTTTCCATGCCTTCCACGGCGTCGTCGTTCACGGGTGTCACCGTCACGTCCAGGTGCGCTTCATCCTCGGGGATGGTGAAAGTTTGCCAGGGGGTGTTGGTGACCGCGACGTAATCGGGAGTGAGGGTGTAGTCGGTGTTCTTCGTGGCCGTCCCCTGCGCCGCGAACACATACACTGTGAGCGGCAGCGTGGTGGAGCCGGTGCGTGAGATGCGGAAGGTGCGGGGGGCAGGTGTGGCTCCCTCGGCCGCGACCGGATTGGGGGCGGTGATGCTGACCTGCGGCAGATCGTCGGCAACGAAGTCGGCGCCGTTGAAGCTGGGGCCGACGGTGACGTTGTTGTTGAACAACTCATTGAAGACGCAGCCGTGCGCGGCCGGGGTGATGGTGTAGGTGCCGGCGGTGAGGTTCGAGATGGTGTAATAACCGTCGCTGTCGGTGAGGGTGCCGTTGGTACCGCTGGTGGAGACATTGATGCCCGGCAGGCCCGCGCCATCGCGGGTGATGCGGCCCGAAATGGTGTGGCGACTGTTGCCGTTGCCGACGGTGATGACGGCGTTGCGCCGCGCGACGCCGCCTTTCATGTCGGACACCACGCAGTGCAGGGTGAACACGCCGCTGCCGCTGAAGGTTCGGGTGACCTCCGCTTGGTTGGGGGAGATGGTGTTGTCGTGCCAGATCCAGCCGTAGCTGAGTTCGTCATCGTCCGGATCGCTGGCGGTGGCGGTGAAGGTCACCGGCACGTTGACCGGCGCCACGGTCATCGACGCGGCCAGCGCGAGAGTGGGCGGCTGATTGTCCGGAAAATGGCCGAGGTTGACCCGCACGTCGAGGCTGCGCGGGCTGGTCTCCGTGTTGACCGCCAGGGTGGTGATGTGGATGCCGGCCTCGGTGTCGGAAAACGTGCGGCCGGGGGTGATGGCGGCGTCCTGGCGATCGTCCGGCGAGCCCGGCGTGGTGTCGAGCAGTTGCAGGTTGCCACCCCGGTTGGCCGGCCATTTCCAGCCCAGCAGCAGGCCGTTGGAGGCCCAGTTGTTGGCGGGGAAAAGCGTCCGGTGTTCCGCCCAGTAGGTGCGGTCCTGGTCCTTTTGAATCCGCAGGCCGTAGAGCTTGCCGGGTTCCAACCGCGGCGTGTCGAAGGCGAAAACGCGGTAGGCGCCGCTGCGGACAATGGGAGGCGCAAACTCATCCGGCAGCCATTTGATCTGGTTCTTGGCCTGCGCGTTCCAGTGTCCAGCCGGGGGCGCGGTGCTGCCCATGTTGTCGTAGATGTCCCCATATTCCACGTTGCCGCCGGGGCCGTTGACACTGGCGCCGTTCGTCTGCCAGAAATTGGCGTGCGCCAGTCCGAAGGCATGCCCGATCTCGTGAGAGCAGGTGCTGATGTTGTCGCTGCGCATCCACACATTGCCACCGCCGCCGAAGCTGGTGGGCGAGCGCGCGCCGCCGTTGGCGCGCACGATGGTGGCGTGGTAGTCGTGCCAGTCGTAGCCGAGCTTGCGCGCCTCCTCCTTGGCATGCGCCATCTCCAGCCCGAGGCCGTCGATTTCCTTGATGTAACCATCCGTGCTGTCCTTGCCTTTGTACCAGGCTTGATTGCGCGGCAGGGTCACCGGCGGGATCACCGTGGCTTGCAGCGTCAGCCGGCCGTAGGAGGTCACTTGGTAAAAATCGCCGGTTTCGCGCAGCATGTTCAGCAGGGTCGCCTCGCTCGCCGGCACCTGCCCCTGATCGGCGAAGACGGCCGGGATGCACAGCACCTTCACCACCCCCACGGAAGGCGTGGGCGCGGAGGGCAGGATGCCGGTGAAACCTTGCGCGCCGCCGGAGGAGGACTCGCCCTGAATCAGCGTTTGCTCGAAAAGATAGGTGTGGCTGCCGTCGCAAAGATAAACGATCTCGCCGTAGGCTTCCACGGCGGGCGTGGCGGCGGTGACCGGCTCATCGCGTGCCACCGCTTCGGTCTCGATGCCGGAGACCGGGCAGATTTCGACGGTTTTTTTCGAGATGTCCGGCACCTCGCCGATCTCCAGCACCCGCAGCGGGCTTTCGTTGACCGCAAAGTGCCCGTCAAGGGCCACGCCGTTGAGGGAGGCGTTCATCGTCCATCCCACCTCCTGCGTCCGGCGGCCATAGACATGGGCGCGCAGAACGGCGCCATCCGCCAATTCCGCGTAATGCAACACCGGCGGCTCGTCGTTGCCGGGCTCCGGCGCGCGCCAGTAAGCACGCAGTACGCCGCGATCGGCCACCCGCTCTTCCAGCAGCGCCAGAACCGGTGAAGGAAGCTGCTGGCGGGTGGCCATCGGCACCGCCTGCATCAACGCCGCCTGGGGATCGCTTTGGATCAATTCGCGGAAAACAGGCCGCCGCGCCGCCGCCAGAGCCGTGCCTTCCTCCTGGAGCTCTTTTTTCTCCTCGTCGTCCGCGTCCAGGTAACGCTGCGACCATTCAGCGAACGCGGCCAGCGGATCCTGGGACGGCTCCGCTGCCGGCGATGGGGCTGCCAGGCCTGGGCTGGCCGGAGGCGGGGTGCCGGAGAGCGGTGGTGCCGCCTGCCCGTGCCGGGTGTCGCGCTGGGGTTCGAAAACCGTCGCGGCGCCATCTGAGGCTCGTTCCCGCTGCCATAAGACGGCAGCCAGCCCCGCTGCGAACAGCATGAAAAGGAGCGGCAATCGGGGCTTCACCTTGGGGTCGGACTAGGATTCTGGTCGGGGGGGCGACTGGCCCCGTTATAGGGGGAAGCGAGGCGAGGCGTAAAGAAAAATGCGTCCGTCACACCGGGCCGCGGGGCGAAGGCTGGCATCAATCGTTGTCATTGAGAGCCTGTCCGGCAAAGGATCAAATCGAGAACGAAAGTCCAAAATGAGGACGGCACTCCGCTGTAGCCGGGGTCTGTACTGTAGCCGGGGTCTGTGACCCCGGGGGGAGGTGCGGAGTGCTGGGTGGCCGGCCTCACAGAGGCCAGTCTACAGCATTTGCTGGACAGGCTCTGAGCGCTTTCCGCCATTCCTCCCGCAGTCCCTGCGTTTCAGTCATCTCCAGCCAAGCGCGGCGGTTCTCGGACGGCGCAACGTGGCGATGAACTCAGGCGTGAACTCGGAGGCCATGACGTCCATGGATAAACGTTGGGCGCGGATTTTGCATGAAAAAGCTCCTCGAAATGCGCCTGGCTAACAGCAGTCATGGAGGGCAGAGGAGCCTGGGATTTTTCACTCCCGGACTTGGCCGCGATCCAGCCACTTCATGCAGCGGAAGGGATGGTCGTCGATGAGGTTGGGCTGCACGCCGGCGAGGTGGTCAGCATGGTAAAACTGCACGCCCACGTAGTAGTAGATCGGCAGGATCACGGTCTCACCACTGACCAGCAGCTCCTCCGCGGCGCTGAAGATCGTGTTGCGGCGGGCCGGGTCGGGCTCGGCAGCGGCGGCGCGCAGGAAGCTGTCGTAGGCCCCGCTTTTCCAGCCGGTGCGGTTGTTGCCGCTGGCACTGGTGAACATCTCCAGGAAGGTGTTCGGGTCGTTGTAATCCCCCACCCAACTGCTGCGGCACATCTGGTAGTCCAGCGCCTTCATCGACGCGAGGTAAATCTTCCACTCCTGCTTGGCGAGCTGCACGCTGACGCCGAGGTGCTCCTTCCACATGCTTTCGAGTTCGGCGGCGATGTTCTCCTCCACCGTCTTCGGGAAATAAAGGTACTTCACCTGCGGCAGGCCGCGCCCGCCGGCGTAGCCCGCCTCAGCGAGCAATTCACGCGCGCGTTCGGGGTCGAAACCCGGGCTTGGCGGCGGCTCGTAAGGCACCGCGCCGGCGCCGGGCGGCGTCAGGCTCCAGGCCGCCACCTCGCCTAGCTGCGTGATCTTTTCCGTGATGCGGCGGCGGTCAATGGCGAGGGCGAAAGCCTGCCGCACCTTGACGTTGTCGAACGGCGGCCGGGTGACGTTGAAGCGGGTGAAGTAGGTGCCGAGGAAGGGGCCGGTGTGGAACCACGGCTTCTGCTTGAGCGTGGCGGTCAACGACGTCGGCACCATGCCCTTGTCCATGATCAGGTCCGCCTCGCCGGTGAGGAAATAATTGATCGCCGTGTTCGGCTCGCTGATCGGCAGCACCTCAATGGTTTCCATGGCGACGTTTCCGGCGTCCCAGTAGCGCGGATTTTTGCGCAGGCGGAGGTGGTCGTTGAGCTTCCAAGCCGCCAGTGTGTAGGCGCCGTTGCTGACCACGTTCTCCGGTTTGATCCAGGCGCCGCCGTGTTTTTCCAGCGTCGGCAAATGCACCGGCGCCAGCGTGGCGAAGGCGCAGAGGTCGATGAAATACGGCGTCGGATTCTCCAGCGTGACGGCGAGCGTGCGGTCGTCCAGGGCTTTGACGCCGACCGTGCTGAAATCCTGCGCGGCACCCTCGTTGAAGGCGCGCGCGCCGGCGATGACGTAGAACTGGCTGGCGTAATCCGCGCCGGTGGCCGGATCGAGCACGCGCCGCCAGGAGCGCACGAAGTCGTGGGCGGTGACGGCATCGCCGTTGCTCCAGAGCGTGCCGGAGCGGAGGTGAAAGGTGTACTGCCTGCGGTCGCCGGAGACCTCCCAGCGCTGCGCCATGCCGGGCTGCGGCTTGCCCGCCTGGTCGATGCGGCAGAGGCCCTCAAACAACGCCGAGCAGATGCGCATGCCGACCTGGTCGGTGACGATGGCGGGGTCAAAACTCTCCGGCTCGGCGCCGTTGATGAAGACGAGGTCCGCGCGCTCCCGCACCGGATTGCAGGCGGTCAGCCAGATCAGCAGCAAAAAGGAAACGAAGGCGCGGTTCACAGACAGGAAGCGACCACAAAGAAGCGGGCGTGACAAGTCTGGAGAACGGCGCAGGGGCACCTGCGAGGAAGTCATTGCCACTCAGCCCCTTGTCGAGTAGGCTGTGGCATGGCCACCGTGACTGTGGAACTTCCTGAAGCGCTCTCCGCCGAGCTGGAGGCGGCTGCTAGTCGGAATCAGTGACTTCGAGAGTAGTGAACTGTGCAGGTTGAGCCATAAGATAGCCACAAGACAGCCGGAGGCACGGTCAAGTCAAGCATAGGCGGCCGTGGATTCCCGCAGCCCAAATGCTGTGAATCCCCCCAGCGTCGTTCCAGGCACCTGCGGTCACGCCGCCGCATTCGGCTAGACCACCCAGTTGCCCTGTTCTTCTTGATACAGAAGATCGAGGGTCTGCAACAGATCCTGTGGATTGCGCCGCTGGACCTTGGTAATCATTCGCCCATCAGAAAAATGCGGATACACGACCTCCTTGAGCCACTGCTCGTCGAAACAATAGAAGGGAAAGCACTTCAACGGCACCCGCTCCTGCGGATTCGGCCCGCAGTAGCCTGGCTCCAGCAGCCTCGACTTGGCAGGATTGCGCCCGTGGCGGTGTTCCGGCGTGAACACCGTTAGCCGGTCTTCCGTCAGGATATTTAGAGTGATGTAGCCCAACATACTCTCAGTTGCGTCGAAATCGACCCGCTCAGGCCGCACGACGAAGTGATTGCCAAGAATCAGCGCCATCTGGCCGCCCTTCCCGGTGGATTGCAGGGGCCGGACGATGGCGGCCTTAGGATGAGCGTCAGCCAGTTCCAGCAGCCGGTTCATGCGTACCGCGTCGAACGGGCGATCTGTGTCCAGAAAATAGACCGCCCGGCACGGCAGATTGAAGCCCAGATAGCGCCACATCGCGCCTGGGCTGTGCGCGAGGCTCGCGTGACGCATCGGGATCACCGAAATGCCGCGCGCTTCCAGCAGGGGCTTCAAGCACTGCAAGTCAGCGGCGAGGAAAACCACGCACCGCGCCGCACCCCACTCCGCTTCCAGCAGGTGCCGGACATAGTGCTCAAAGAATGAGGCGTTCTCGCGATTGGTTCCTGCAAAAACCGGGTGCGGCACCCGATGCAGTTCCTCCATCGGAATTTGCCTGTCGGCGTCCACTTTTGGCAAATCCATCCGCTTGTGCCATGAACTCGGCTTCCAAAACAACGAGCAGCTCACCACCACCTCATCACCAGCCAGATGAAGGTCAACCGGCTCGAAGTCGAACATCTCGTTGAGACGATAGTGCGTCCTCCCCGTTTCCGCGAGGTACGCCTCCACCAGATCCTGATAGTCCTCAAGCAACACAGACAGCAGCTTGTTTGAGTAGGAGGGATACACGTCCGTGATTCGGCACGGCACTGGACTCTGCTCTTCGGAAGGCAGATTCACAGGCATCCGGTGTCTCCGTATCCCAGGCTTGCCATCAGCCCGGCGTCCAGCACCCGCTCCATCTTCGCCCGCGCCGCCTCGGGATACCTCGCTAGGTACGTCTCGTGCAGATACGGCTCGGGATTCATCGCTGCGTTCGTCGTGCGATTGGAGTTCGTCAGCCGCTGGCCGATGAACCCGTCCAGCACGCGGTCGGGCAGCAGCGGATCATACAAAGCCAGGACCCGCCGCATGGTCGCCCGCTGGACCATCTGCGTCTGACAGTCCTCCGCACGCACGACCACCGCGCCCGGACCCAGTTCGCTTGCTCGTTGCAGCCAGTGCGCATTGAGCGTGTTCCAGCGCTCTGCCGGGCAGGGCCACTGATAGTGCGGGCGCTCCAGCCACTCCTCGAATGTCCATTGCGGATCAAATTTCCCGCATACCGTCCCATCCTTGCCGTGCTCCCGCTGGAAGTAGTCGAAACAGGCCGTCAGCCAGTGCAGCGGATGCCGCACGCACACGATCACGAACACGTCCCGCAGCTCTGTGGCCGCAGGGAGCCACCCGTGCTTCCAATACACTTTGCCATCGTGAAACTGCGTCACCCGCGGGGCATCCAGACGCGTTCGGAAATAATGCTCAAACAAATTGGTGCAGCTCCTTTGCAATCCGCACACCAGATACCTGCGGAGCGGCGCCGGATGAAACTCGAGCCGTTGACCCTGGATTTCGCCCACCCATTCTGCTCCGCGAGGTTTCGCACTGCCTTTCTCCGAGCCATCCTCCCCTAGCAGACGCAGCATCCCGTCCCCAATCTCCCAGCGCCTCAGGTCAGGCCGATTCACCGCCCGCACCCAGCCCTCAGCGAAAAAGGTCGCGGCGTTCACCGCATCTCCGATCCTCAACACATAGCGCGCCTGATCAGCCACTTGGTTCCGCAGCACCGCAGAATCCGGTGCTGCGGACGCGCACGGTGCCGCTTGATTCAGCCCTGCCAGTTGCTCACGCAGTGCGCCAGCATCGAAGGCACTGAATGCCTGGTGGGCACAGCCCGGCGAGCCCGCGCCCCAGGCCGCCGCCTTCCCCACTCGTTCTGGGGTCCAGTCCGCATCCCCTTCGGGATACAGTGCGAGAGTTGGCTTCCTTTGATGCCAAGCCGCCTGCAGCAGCGCGCCGTGGCAGCCGATGAACATCGCGCATTGCTGGATCAGGCAAAGTGTTCCCGGAACCGAAAGGCTGGCATGCCACACCACACCCGGCAGGGCCGCGATGCCCGGCGGCAACGTCTCCGCTCCGTGCATCTGTACACCGCGCCGCCAGCGCGGGTAGTCGCGCGTCACGATGTGAACCGTCCTGCGCGCACGCAGGCACTCCCGCACGATCCGCCGCAGCAGAGCGGTCGGCAGACTCCGCTTCGACGAACCGGCAAAAGGCTGGATCACCACCGCCCCTTCACCGACCCCCGCATCTACCGCAAAAAAGGTCGGTCTGCACTCTGCCGCCTCTCCCACCACATCCTCCTCTGAGAATCCCGCCAGTGCCAACAGGGCCTGCCGCCGTTCAGGGCCGTGCAGCCCCGCATCCGCCAGCCGGTCCACCTGCCCGTGGAGATCGACGATCACCCACCGGCTGCGGTTCGGGTGGCACTGGAAAAGCTCGCCAAGGAACGGATTCGTCCCCGCCAGCACCACGCCCATCATCTCCTCCGTCCGGCACAGTCGCTCATAGCGATCCGATTCGTAGCAGGCCCGCACCACCTCGGTCAGCCCGCCCTCAAACACGACCGCCTTCATCACCTCCGCCGCGTCCCCGTTCATCACAAAGCCCTCCAAACCGTGTCCACCGCCTCTTCCACCGGCATCTCACCCGTCGGAATCCGCAACACATCCGGCGCAGGCTCGTCAAACGCCCCATCCACACCAGTGAGGCCGGACACCGCGCCCTCCTGCTGCCTGCGGTAAAGCCCTTTCACATCCCTCCTGCGGCACTCCTCCACCGGGCAGTCCACCCATGCCCAGATCAGCCGCTGCCCGTCGGGAATCTCAGCAATCACCGCCCGCTGCACCGCCAGCGGGCTAATCATCGCCACCACGGAGGACACCCCGCTGCGCGCCGACAGCGCCGCCACTTCCGCCGCCCGCCGCAGATTCTCCGACCGATCCGCATCGGAAAAGCCCAGGCCGCAGCAGAGGCCAGACCTCAGCTCATCCCCATCGATCCGCAAAGAAGGGTGCCCTTCGGCAGCGAGCCGCTCCCAAATAGCCCATGCCAGCGTTGTCTTCCCCGCGCTGGGCAGGCCAAAAAGCCAAACGACGAAAGGCGTTTTCATCAGCCAGGCACCATTCCGTTGAGTTCGCGCGCAGGCGCCAACGCAGAAACGCTTTCATTCCTGCCACCCCCGCCCCCAAGCTTTGGACCTCCATGCTGTCCAACTGCTCCCCGCCCCACCTTCATCACCTTCACCCGCTGGCCCATCCCCGAGCGCTGCACCGTCTGCAGCCGCAGCCGCAGAAAGTCCAGCAGCGGCATGTCCACCGGCGCGTGCTCCGCCAGCCCGTGCTTACCGGCCGCAGGCTCCTCAATCTCCGTGCGGCTCCGCCTGCGCAATCCTACCCACTGCCGCAGCGCACCTTCCATCCACGGGCACCGCTCCGCGCACCCGAGCAGCCAGAAATCATCGCCAATGAGCAGCGCCTCACCCCGTAGCTCGCCCAGGTGTTCCGTCACCCGCTCCCCATTCCCCGCATAGACCACGCCACCCTCCACCGCCAGGATCGCCAGCGCTGCCGCCACGCACTGGTCGTTCTCCGTGAGATGAAAAGGATTCCAGGTGCCGAGCGAAACCTCACTTAGCAGCTCCCGCACACGCTCCATGGTCCACTCCCGGACCAGGAAACCCTCCAGGAAAAACTCCATGCCATCGAGTTTGAGCCGCTCCCCCTGACCCGGCAGTACGTGCACCACCTTCGCGACCTGTTCCCGCGGCGTCAAGATCTCTGACAGGAACAGACCTGCAGCCTCCGCGATCACCGCATGCCGCTCCACCTGCGGTCCCAGCACCAAACCAGAAAAATCCGGCCCGCCCAGCACGTCCGGCTGAATCGCCCCCACGCTACTGTCCGCCACAAAGAGCACCGCCCGGCTCCAAGTCTCGCCGCCCACCGAACGACCCGCCGATGCCTTGCGGAATTTCCAGCCCCCCGCCTCCCAGTGATCCACCCTCTCCCGCCAAACCGCCGGAATCTCCTCAGCCACCAGCTCGATCACCGGTTTCAGTCCCGATAGCGCCAGCATCTCCATGAAGCGCTCCACCACGGCCGACCGTTCCTCACCCAACTGCAATCGCACGCGCCCCCGCAGTTCCGCAAACTCCGTCAACGCCGCCGCGATCACCGCATCCGTCTCACTTACCTCCGCGCCCAGCAGCCATTGCAGCTTCCGCTCCACCTGCTCGCCCAGCGTGCTCAGCAGCACGTCCGCATAGTCCGTCAGCGTGTTGTGCTTGGCCCCCACCCAGGAGTGAAACCAGTAGTGCACCACAAAGGTCTCCCGCTCCAGCCAGCTCCGCTGCGCGATCTTCTGGGCATAAACATGCTTCTCAGGAAAGCCGCAGTTCATGTCCGGCAGCGGATGCACCCAGGGCGTCGGGATCACCCCCAGGTTCGGCAGCATCTCCGGCCCGCCCAGCATCTCAATCACCGAACTCAGCACCCCTGGGCCTGTTTCCAGCACGGCGTTCGCCGAATTCCCCGTCGTCACCGGGCTCTCCACCATCCACCGGATCACCTCCCCCAGCACCGGATCGCCCGGCGCAGCGATCATGAAATCATTCATCCACATCGCCCTCCCCTTGAAATGCACCCGCTCATGAATCGGATGATCCCGCGCCAGATAAAGCGTCTTCCCCGCAGGCAACCGGCTGATCAGCTCATCCAACGGGCGCAGGCACTCCACATCAATGTCGGCATACACCCCACCCTCGTAGTAGAGCACCAAGATTCGAAAAAAGTCCGCGCGGTGAATGCCGGTTTGGTAAGACAGATAAGGACCCAACATCTCCGGGCACCGTGCTTCAATCCACGATAGACAATCCTCGTCTGTGTAGAACGTGTACTTCCAGGCTGAATTATGAAAGTGAACGCTTTCAATGCACGCAGAAAGTGCGGGCAGCGTTCTGATGTGCTTCCAGGTTTGATGAATCCGCTTGGGAACTTGCCGGTGTCTGGACGCACGCGAGTTTTCCGACAGCCCATATTCACATGATCGCTCTAACAACATTCTTCACACCTCGATTCGTCATTTTTGCAATTCAAACAAGTGTTGATATCGCCGAACGACTCTCTCATTGTCTCCCCACTCCTGTCTAGTCAGGACAGGATTGTAGCCTTCCGGCAACGAAAGTTGACCGTCCTTGGAAACGATAAAGGCTTCGGGATCGGCGGTGTTAAATTCATAGAACCAATGCCTTTCCCCCCCTAAACTGAAGTCCAGATCCCGGATTACCACCTTGTACGATTCTCGAAAGTCACTGAATGCCTCCAGTTCCCGACCGGCATCGACTAAAAACGCCATTTGAACCTTCCCGGAAAGCATTGCTGCATTGCGCATAAATTCGACGTGTGCATTGTCAATCTCCTGTCTGGAAGGCCTCTGGATGAGGGCCAGAATTTTCGTTGAATCGTCGTTTTTTCCGATCTGAAACTCGACACGCTCACCTTCCTTAGACTGTAAGTATCTCGAGAATCCGGTCGCCGCCTTTTTTAGCTCACGCTGCTCTGAGGGAGATAGAAAAGAACGGATTGGATTCGAATTCCCACTGGTCTGTTCGTTTGGGATTGCAAAATTCGGGGAACCGACAGGTGCTTGCTGAACATTTGCAAAGTTGATACTAGCCTTTTCATCCTCGCCGACGACTCTATCTAGAGCGGCGTTCGACTCACGTCCTAATTGATTCAAATCAACAGGTAGCGTGATTTCTGTGGACGCGCGACGAGTAGCTCCTATTCTCCAGCCAACGAATGTCGCCATCGAAAGTGCAACTATCACAACAACGATTCGCAAGAGTGACGATGTTCTGTTGTTAGCGTTCACACTTTCTGCTGATTACTCATCAACCAGAACGTTAATTCCGTCGACCGTGTATTCTTCACTTGCGGAAAACTTATTTCCTAGTGCGCCTCCTGGTTCTGGCGTTATCGTCATGCTCTCTCCAGGAACAGCCTTTTTTCCCGCAGGGACATCCTCCTCATTCGGAGTCACTGTGGCATCAGGGTCGTAACCTTTGATCCAATTTTCAATGTCATCTGCCGTGTAGCTACCATTGGGTCCGGTGGCTTTGGGTTTCTTAAGGGGTGCAACATCTTTGGTTAACGTCACGGTGAGTGACTTCAAGTATTTGCCACCACTACTCTCCCCATCCGCTCTCACATCCACCGTCAGCCCATTCAGAGCCAGCACCGTGGACACGGACGCAGCGCCGCTGGAGCGCAGGAACCGGCGGCGGGAGCTGCCGGCGAAAAAGTTAGCCTGAGAGATTAGGGTGGGTTGACTTCGAAGCCCCCCCCTCCCTTACGGTGGTGTGTTGTTTGTTTTCAGACATGGCGACCTGAGAATGCACCGAAATGCACTGGATCGTCAAAAGATTTCTTCACACCACATGCAAATTTTTAATGACACCCCCACATCCCGCCCGGAAACGCCCGAGCCGAAGCCCTCCCTCCTCTACACCATCGCCTTCGATGGCCCTCGTGGAGAGAGTTCCCGCTTTCTGGCCAAAATGCTCGCGTCCAGCCTGTTGCGCACCGGATTCCACGGCGATGTGATCGTCTTCCGCAACACACCCGCACCTCTTTTTCTAGTCGAACGGTCCGGCCTGCTGGAAGTGTTTCTCGATCTGCCCCCATTGACCGGCGAGGCTCTTGCGGAAAATGCCTGGACCTGGAAATACGGCGTGGCCGGCCTGATCGACACAACTGGCTATGACAAGGTGATGTTCCTCGACGCCGATTGCCTGGCGCTGCGCAACATCGACCACCTGCTCACGGGCGACTGGGACATCCGGTTTCAGCCCGAGCGCGGGCGAGCCGCCAGCGGCGGGTACTAGCGGCGGGTACTACAGCGCCTTTTACACCGATGCCGAACTGGCGGCTTCCCAGTCCCGCACCGGCGTCAACAGCGGCTCCTGGGCGGTGAGGGCAGACCTTTACCACGAAGTCATGCACCGCTGGCGGCAGATCGATGAAAGCCCGCGCCAGCGCGACACCGGCTTCTGGGATCAGGCGAGCTGGAACACTCTGCTGCTGCGTCACACCCGCCCCCAGCGCACCCCGCAGCACTGGCTGGCCGAAGCCTTCCCCGATCGGGAAATCCAATTCCCGATGTACCTGGACCTGGATTACCGCGACTACCGCCGCGCCGCCCTCACCCACAACTGCGGCATCAACGCGATGGGCAAGGCAGAGTTCACCTTCGGCCTCTACATGCGCACCTTCTTCCACGATCCCACCGGCCTGTTCTTCTCCATGCTGGAGACCTGATCCCGGACCATCCAACTCAAAGCGCCGAGGAAAACGCCTCCAGCATCACCGCTTGGATCGCCCGCTGGCCAGCGTCAGACCTTCCCTGGGCAACGGGAGCAGTGTGCGACTTTGGACAAGAGGCTTGGCTGTTGCCGCGTTTGCAGCGAAGGGGAACCATGCGGCGCAGCCTTCGCCTCCAATTTTGCGGTGCGTGTTATCACCGTCATGGCTCGGGATAATCGCTGGGAACGGGGGGTGCGCCGGATGTTAGCCGAGGGTGTTGCAGGGGAAAAGTGTTTTGCAAAGCTGCGGCGGGGTGTCCAGGGCTTACGCATGAAAATTCACCCCACAAAGCCTCAGAAACAGGGCTCACGCAAAGACGCCAAGGAACTGAATTTTGTGCGTCTTTGCGCCTTGGCGTGCCATTTCATCAATGCTGCCGGCCGGCTGCCCATTTCCTGACCGGTTTGATCAATTCCATGCCCCATCCTTTCATTTCATGCGCAAGCCCGGCGTGGTTTCGGGCCTGTGGGGTCAGGATTCGGGGGGCGGTGCAGGTGGAGGCGGCGGCCGAGGCGGAGCCAGCCGGAGTTGGCGCTGGCTTCCTGGAGTTTGGCGAGCTTTTCGGCGGGGGTTTTGCCGTCGTTTTGGCGCAGCAGGCCGGTGAGACCGAGCAGATGACCGAGGGCGAGCCAGCGGCTTTGGGCGAGTTGGGCGCGTTCTTTGGCGAGGGCGGCGAGGGCGGTGCGGTCGTCTTTGACTTGGCTGTGCTGAAGGCGCAGTTCGTCGAGCCGGCGGCTGAGGACGGCGGCGGAGAGGGGTTCGGTGCCGTCGTAGGCGCCGGCGAGGGTGCGGTTGGGGGCGGTGTCGAATTCAGGGCCGCTGAGGGAGGCAGCGAGGGCCTCCAATTCGGCTTCGGTGGCCTTTTCGGCGAGCTGGGCGAGCATGACCTGGAGCAGGCCGGCGTGACCGCTGGACATGTTTTCCCACAGAGCTTGGCGGTACTCGTAGAATCGGCGGCGGATGGCGGGGTCGGCGGTGAGCGCGGGGGCGTAGTGGCGGTAGAGGTCGAGGTGCATGCGGAGCATCTCGCGGATGAGGGGCTCGGGCCGGGTGCTGATGGTGTTGGAGCCGTGCACGCGGTACTGCATGTGCACCTCGGGGCAATAGACGATTTGATCCCGCCAGGCGGCGCCGGTGAGGAAGAAGTAGTCGTGGTTGAAGCGGTAGGGGCGGAAGGGGTTGGCGGTGAGGCAGGCGGCGCGGGCGAAGACGTTGCTGGTGGTGGCGACGAAGTTGCCGCGGCCCAGCCACTCGGCCGGGGAGAGGGCGTCTTTTTCGCCGAGGGACTGGACGCCGTAAAACCAGCGGGCGCGGGGCTCGTCCTCGCTCATGCGCTGGCCGTTGGCGTCGATGACTTCGAGCTTGGTGGTGACAATGGCTTTGTCCGGATGGGCGGCGGCGGTGGCGAGGCAGCGCTCGAAGCGCTGCGGCAGGTAGCGGTCGTCGGAGTTGAGAATGCTGATCCAGTCGCAGTCCTGGGCGGCGCGGGCGGCGAGTTCGTTGAGGGTGTTGTGGGCGCCGCGGTTTTCGCGGCCGTGGACTTCGACGCCGCGGGCTTTAAAAGGCTCCATGACCGCGAGGGAGTCGTCCGAGGAGCCGTCGTCGATGCAGATGACGCGGTCGGGCGGCCGGGTCTGGTTGAGCACGGACTCAAGGGCTTCGCCGATGAAGCGGGCGTGGTTGTAAACGGGGATGATGACGGCGAGGCGCATCGGGTGGGCAAATTAGGAACTGGCGAGGGCCTGACGGATGCGGGCGAGGAAGGCTTTTTCGAGGGCGGGGCGGTCTGGCGGGGCGGTAACGATTTTGCGTTTGATGCGCACGGGGCCGAGATTGAGGACGGCGTGCTGGGAGGGCTCGCCCATGCGGAGGTCGTCGCGGACTTCGCCGGGAAGCTGCTCGGCGAGGCGGGGGTCTGAGACGCTGACGAGATCAAAGACGGGCAGGAGACGGATGAGCAGGGCGCGGGAGAGGCGGGGCTCGAACTCGATGGCGCAACTGAGGTGGAGGTCCGGCAGGAGCTGCTTCAACAGCCAGGCGGTGAGCACGCTGTCGCTGCGGCGGGCGTGAAGGTGGCGGGTGCGGCGTTTGGGCAGGACCTCGGCGAGGTAAACGGCGTGGCGGGCGGCGGTGTAGAAGTCGGAGCCGCTGATGTGGTCGGTGAGGGTGCCGCGGCGGTCTTCGATGAGCTGGCGGGCGGCGGCGCGGCGCAGCCAGATGGACTCGATGACGGTGGCGTCGGGCATGAGCTCGAGTTCCTCCAGCGTGGGGCGGTCGCCGCCGGTCGCGGGCCAGTCGGCCTGGGCGGCCAGCCAGCGCACGCCGTCGGCGAGGTGCGGGCCGTTTTGCAGCAGGGGCTCGCCATGCCAGTGCTCGGTGAAGTAAACGATGGGCAGCTCCAGGCGGGGCTTTGGCTCTTTGCCCTGGCAGAGGCGGATGAATTGCTGGCCGAGTGCGCCGGCGGTGACGGGAAAGGTGAAGAGGCGCTCGGCGCGGACGCGGCCGGCGTCGCCAAGACGGGCGCGCCGCGCGGGATCGGTGCTGAGCTCGGCGATGGCGGCGGCGAGGGCGGGCTCGTCCATCGGCTCGACGAGCAGGCCGGTCTGCTCGTGTGCGACCATTTCCGGAATGCCGGTGACGGTGGTGGAGACGACGGGCAGGCGGCAGGCCATGGCCTCGGTGATGACGGTGGGCAGAATGTCGGAGGCGCCGACGGGATCGACGATGCTGGGCAGGACGAAGAGGTCGCTGGCGGCGAGTTCGCGTTTGATCTCCTCCTGGCTGCGCACGCCGAGCAGGCGCACGCAGTCGCTGAGGCCTTCGCGCTCGATGCGCGCCTCCAGCTCGGGACGCAGGGGCCCCTCGCCGATGATGCGGGTCTCGACGGCGATCTCCTGCTGGCGCAGCAGGGCGCAGGCGCCGATGAGGTGCTGGAAGCCTTTGAACTCGATGAGGCGGCCGATGCTGATGACGCGCAACGGATTGCGCGGGCGCGCCTCGGCGTGGGGGAAGTCGTCCAGTTCGATGCCGTTGTAGATGCGGATGACTTTGCCGGAGCTTTCGGGGCACATTTCCGCCAGCAGGTCGCGGCTGTAATCGCTCACGGCGACGACGAAGGCGGCGGCTTCGGTCATTTCCGTCAGCAGCTCGTTGCTGCCGAGGTCGAACATGAAGTCCTGGGCGTGCGCGGTGAAGCTGAAGTCGAAGCCGAGTTTTTTGAGGAAGAGGGCGCTGTGGGTGGCGCGGTTGGCAAAGTGGACGTGGACGTGCTGGACGCCGAGCTCGCGCAGGCGGCGCGCCATGAACCAGGCGTTGCGGGCGCGGGTGAGCGGTTTGTAGCCGGTGCCGTAGCGCTCTTCGTGGTCTTTGATCAGGGAGCCGAGCTTTTGCCGGAACTCGGGCGTGTCGCACAAGGCTTCGAGCACCTCCGGCGGCGGCGGGTAGTGGATCTCGGCGCGCAGGCGGTCGAGGCGCTCGTGGCGGAAGGAATTCGGCGGGCGGTTGAGGGAGGCGACCTCGATCTCAAACCCCATGCGCTCCAGCGCCAGCATCTCGGAGTCGCAAAACGTCTGCGAGACCACCGGGTAGCGGGAGAACAGGTAGGCGAGACGGGGCTTGGCGGAAGGGGCAGGCATGAACGGGAATGCGGCCTGCATGATGAAAAGGGTTTGGCCTTGTGGCAAGGGCTGTGTGTTCGCTCCCGATGGCGGCCGGGATTTGATCCAGCTTGCGCGCGGCGGTTTTTGCGTCTTCATCACCGGCGTCATGATTTGGAAACCCCTTTTGCCCGCCGCCTGCGCTCTGCTGAGCGTTTTTGTCATCGCCTGCCAGGAAGAAGAGAAGCCGAAGGTGCGCAGCGGACCGGATTTGGTGCAAAAGGAGGACAAGCTGTTCTACGAGGCCGGAGCGAGCGAGCCCTTCACCGGCACGCAGCGCGGCTACGCGGGCGGCACTCGCGCCCTCATCCACGAATGCGAGTTCCTGAACGGTCAGAAACACGGCTGGGAGCGGCGCTGGTACAAGGACAAACCGGAGCAAATGGCCAAGCAGATCGTCTGGGTGCAGGGCGAGCGGGCCTTCTTTTTCGAATGGTGGCCGAACGGCAACCTGAAGCAGCTCGCCTCCCAGCGCACGGGGGCGGACCACGGGCGTGAGGACATCGCCCACGGGGCCTACGTGAAGTGGTTTGAGGACGGCAAGATCAAATTCCGCGCGAACTACAACCAGGCATTCCGCTGGCACGGCGACGTGCTGGACTACAATGACGAGGGCAAGCTGATGTGGGATGCGGTGTTCAACAACGGCAAGTTCGTCAGCGGGCATCACCCGGAGGATTACAAGCCTGCGGCGCCCAAGGAGAAGAAGGAAGACGCCAAGCCCTGATCAATCCCTGACGGCGGAGTCGCGGTCGTTGCGCGCGGTTTGCATCAGCAACTGGCGCAGCTCGGCGACCTTCTCGATTTGAGAAGCGGCGAGATCACGCCGCTCGTTCGGGTCCTTGGCCAGATCGAAGAGCTCGGTTTTCTCCTCGCCGGGTTTGCCGCTGATGATGAGCTTCCAGTCGCCGAAGCGCAGCGCCCGGGCGCGGTAGCTTGGCGCGGTCCAGTAGAGCGGGCGTGGTCCGGGTTGAATGCGGCCGGTGAGCACAGGCAGGATGTCGCGCCCGTCCCACTTGAGGTCGCTGTCTGTGGGCGCTTTCCAGCCGGCCAGGGTGCAGAAGGTGGGCATCCAGTCGGTGATGTGCAACGGCGTGGCGATCTTGCCGGGCTTCAGCATGGACGGCCAGCTCACCAGCGTGGGCACGCGGATGCCGCCCTCGTAGAGATCGCCCTTTTGACCGCGCAGGGGCTTGTTGCTGCCGGGCAGCGCGCCCTGCGGGTAGCCGTCCTCCGGGTACTTGGTGTCGTTGTTTTCCGCCGTGCTGCCGCCGTTGTCGCTGGTGAAGACAAGCAGGGTGCTGCCGCGTTTGCCGGCTTTTTCGAGAGCGGTGATGATGCGGCCGACGGCATCGTCCAAGTGCATGACGCAGGCGGCATAGTGCCGGGCGACTTCGCCCTGGATGGAGGCGGGCACCTTGTCGAGCCAGGGCTGCGGCTCCTTCACCGGCAGGTGGACGGCGGTGTAGGGCACGTAGAGGAAGAAGGGCTTTTCACTGCGCTCGCCGATCCACTTCACTGCCTCGTCGGTGATGAGGTCGGTGACGTGCCCCTTTTCTTCGAGCAGTTTTTCGTTGCGATGCCAGGTGATGCTGAACTCGCCCTTTTTGTAGCTGTGGTTGTAAGGCCCGACGCCGCCCGCGAGCGAGCCGTAGCTGTGGTCAAAGCCGTAATGATTCGGACCCCACTCGGGTTTGGAGCCGAGATGCCATTTGCCGGTCAGGCAGGTGTCGTAGCCGGCCTGTTTGAGGGCCTTTGGCAGGGTGACGGCCTCCCAGGGCAGGGCGCGCTCGTTCTGCGGCGTGGTGACATCAAAGCGGCTCCAAAAGCGGCCGGTCATCAGCCCGGTGCGCGTCGGACTGCACACCGGAGCGACGTAGTGCTGCTCCAGTTCGACGCCTTCCTTGGCCAGTTTGTCGAGATGCGGCGTCGGCACGCTTCCACCATGAAAAGCCACGTCCGCCCAGCCGAGATCGTCGGCCATGATGAAGACGATGTTCGGCGGCGCGGCGGGCAGGATCGACGCGAAGCCAAAAAGGATGGGGGCGAGAAGAGAAGGGAGTCGCTTCATGAGATGGGGAATGGAAACGCCGTCAACAGCCGCATCCTGCATGAAAGCGCTGGTCGAGGGGGGCTTCGACCTGGCGACTTTGCACGGTTTCGGCACGCAGTTTTGCGAATCCGCGGAGGCGTCTATCCGGATTCCGACGGGGAAAATGTTTTTTTTGAATGAATTGTGACAAGGAGCGCCGTGATCGGGGCGGGCCCAGCTTGAGGTGGCGTGACGAGAGTTAGAGAAACGGGTCATTGCAATGACGATGCGGCCAGGGTGATAAATTGTTGTTAGATACAAAAGAAACAATTTACAGCATGTTGCTGAATTCTGACATTCGAGTGATGCGACTCTATCGAATTAATGACCAAACAGGCATTCACAGAAGCAACATGTTGTTTTATGGTTTGTATGGAGCGGTCATTTTAAATGATCGCCCTGATTGTTTGTCGGAATAGCTACCTTAACCACCAAAACAAACCATGAAAACGACGCTAATTAGTGATCATGAAATCGGAGGATTTGGCATAAGAACCAAGGTTAAAGCCGCCGGAGTCATTGCATCCTGCCTGCTGTTATTCTCTCCGCGGCCTGCGGAGGCGCTGCTTGGAAGCTTGAGCAACTTGTTGAACAACACCATTCTTCAGCCCATCGTGCAGCCGGTGGCGGATCCGCTGGTCAGTGACGTGCTTGCCCCGGTGGTCAACCCTTTGCTCGGGGGCTTGCTGGCGGATCTGGCTGGGGTGGCGGACCCGCTGCTGAACCAGATCGAGTTGTTAAACCCGATTCCGGCCAATCCTGAATTGGCCGTGATTGACCTCGGCACCAACAACGCGCTGATCGGTGTGGCGCTTCCAGTGACCGGCGTCAATGTGGTGCGAATCAAGGTGTTCGAGGGCGGCAGCCAAGCGGGCGAGGACATCACCTATGATGTCCTCGATCTGGCGACCTTGAACGTCAACCTGGAGAATCTGCTGGCCGGCACGACTTACACCATCCAGGTCCTGCTCACGGATGTGCTGGGCAGTGTGGTCGATGTCATCGATGAGGTGATCACGACTTTGCCTCTCGACCCCATTCTGAGCGAGGCCGATGTGGTGACCACCGCCGCTAATGATATCACGTCGAACTCCGCGCAATTGAATGGCAGCATCGCCAATGCCGGCATCGCCACCATCTATTTCTTTGAATACGGCCGGACGGCCGCTTATGGATCACAGACGACCCCGTTTGAACTGGAGCTGCTCAGCGGCGGTTCGCCACAACCGGTGTCCGCGGTGGCGGCGGGACTCAATCCCAACACGCTCTATCACTTTCGCCTCGTCGCCATCAATCCAGCCGGCCGCACCGATGGACAGGATCTAACTTTCACCACGCTTCCGGCTGGCGCGGGGCCGAATGTGGCGCCGGTGGCGGCGGATGACTTTGTCTTCACCCAGGGACAGGGCCAGATTGGCATTGACGTGCTCAGCAATGACTACGACGCCAACGGCGACACGGTCTCGGTGCTGTCGTTCACCCAGCCTGCGTTGGGGTTTGTTGAGAAGACGGAGGATGATGGGTTTGTGTACACGCCGGGGCCGGGCTATGCAGGAAGCGACTTTTTCACCTACACCATCACGGACAATCGCAGCCCGGCTCTGACTGATGAAGCGGTGGTGAACATTTCGGATTTTGGCATTGCCACCACCGGGGTGTACAACGGCCTCGCCATCAACACCCTGCCGCGGAACGAAAACCAGGCTTTTGTGCGGTTGAAAGTGAACAAACGCGGAGGGTTTAGCGGCCAGTGCCGTATTGCAGGCACAACGAAGAGCTTCCGCGGCCGGTTTGGGCCTTTCGGCAGCAGCATTCAGGTGATCACACGTGCGCAGCGCACGCCCGTGACACTGCAATTGAGGTTGAATCCCTTCAAAAATGCGGTTGACGGGTTCGTGTATGCCGGAGGATTTGGCTCGGCTTTGCATGCCGACAAAGCGGTCTTCAACAAGAAGATGATCAACTCGCCCTACACGGGACGATACACGCTCGGATTCACTCCGTCGGCGGTGATGGGGGCGCCGCAAGGATCAGGCTACGCGATGGCGCAGGGGAACCGTCGCGGGCTGATGCGCATTGCCGGACGTCTGGCGGATGACACCCCCTTCACCAGCGCCAGTTTTCTCAGCGGCTTCGCGCGGTGGCCGGTGTATGCCAATCTGTTTGGCAGGAAAGCCGTTGCGCTGCGTGGCAGCTTCAGCGGTAACTTGTCGATCGAGAATTTTCAGACCGCGCCTTCCCAGAACTTGGCGGTTAATGGCGCGGCCTACTGGTTCAAACCGCTGCAGCCAGGCGCGAGGTTTAATCCTGGATTCAGCACGGTGGTGGGCACAGTGGGGTCGCGATACAGCATCCCGACTGTGGCTCAATTGCCGATCGCCGTTGCCAATCCGCTGGGTGCCGTGACGATGGTTTTGAGCGACGGCAACCTGGCGGCGCCGTTGTCCCGCCATTTTATACTGACTCGCAAGGCCCTGCTGCCCGCGATTGGCAGCCCGGAGTTTTCCAGCATTCGCATCAATCCGCGAACGGGTGTGTTTTCGGGCCGGTTTTTGAATGTGCTTGGCGGCGGAAAGCTGGGCGGGGTCTTCCACCAACGCGACAACTTTGGCATCGGGTTCTTCACCGGGCTGACTCAGACTGGCACGGTGCTCGTCCTGGAGGAGACGTCGGAATGAGCTGAAACTCGGCGAATCCACCCGCTGGTCCGTCTGCTGGAGGGTCTGGCAGACGGGCAGTCGCTCGAGAGGCACGCGGCTTAAGAGCCGGAACCCTGGCGAGAAGGGGGGCGTTTCCCAGGGACTTTGCGGACAGGTGATGGGTTGTTGGAAGCGCTGCCAGCGGCTGGGGCCGGCGCGCCGGGTAGCGGGGCCAGCAAAGCAGCCGCAGCCGTCAGGGTGAGGGGAAGGTAGGATGTATTGGCGGCATCACTGTGATGAGAAGCCTCGGATGCTTTGGAGTGGCGATGATTTTTATCAGGAGGCATGCGGCAGGAAGCGGATTTGGGCGCCTTTGACAAAAAGGCGGCTGCAGAACTTGTGCCAATGAACAGGTTCGCTGTGCGACAATGAGCTGTCGGCGCCCATCCCGCTATAGGCAGAATTGCCTATTTATAGCATGCGAGCACGCTTCTTGAGCAGCAGGCGGCAGCCAGCCGCGTTGCAGCGCGGCGGCGGTTGCCGCGGTTCGAGTCTCAGCCCCGAGTTTGCGAAGGATGGCGCGGACGTGGTGATTCACGGTGCGCGGGCTGATGTTGAGGATGACCGCAATCTCCGCGTCCCGCTTGCCTTCACTCATCCATGAAAACACTTCGCATTCGCGGCGGGAGAGGCCGCAGCGGCGGAGAGTTGTGAAGTCCACGGCGGCGATGCGTTCCTTCGCGGGGAGCAGGCGGTGGATCAAGGCATCACTTTCAAAGGCAGTGACGATTTGCGGCGTCAGGAGCGTCGCCAGCCACAGGTCCTCGTCGGAGAAGTCGCTGCCGTCGCGATTGACGGTGATGCCGCCCAAATGCATGGGTGACTGCCACGGAATGCCAATCTGACGGCTGATGAGCGCGTCGCGGAACACCTCCTGGTAAAGATCGGTGCGGCGAAGCTGGCGCAAGCTGATGAAATCACTCAACCGCATGGGCTGAGTCTCACCGGCGGCGAGCCGCTGATACATGGGGCTTTGCAAGGGCACCAGTTCGGAGGCTCGGCGCAATATTTCGTCCAGGTTGTTCTTGTTGAAGGGCACGTTGGTTTCGGCGGCGTAGGAGCCGTCGCGGCCGTAGAGTTCCAAGGCGTAAGTCGATCGCTCAAAGACGAGATCAAGGGCGCGGAACAGGCGCTCATGAAAGCTGCCATGGCCGTGAGCATGAATGATCTGGATGGCTTCCAGCAGCTTGTGCAGTCGATTGGAACTCAGCGAAGTCATTGGCGGGGAGTTGGCGGCGAACTTCCTTGAATGAGTTCCGTGAATTTATCGTTCCCAGCAGTCCTCTTCCAGGATTAAATGCCATCCATGAACCAACTTTTCGCCGCTGTCTGCTGTCTCGTTAGCACCGTCGTTTTCGCCGGCGAAAAACCCAACGTCATCGTCATCATGGCGGACGATCTGGGTTATGGTGATGCCGGTTGCTACGGGGCGTCAGCGCTGAAAACGCCGAACATTGACCGGCTGGCGGCCGGGGGGACGCGTTTCACCAGCGGCTACTGTTCTGCCTCGACCTGCACACCGACGCGCTTTTCGCTGCTTACGGGAACCTATGCGTTTCGCGTCAAGGGCACCGGCATCGCCCCGCCCGCGGCTCCGGCGATCATTCAACCCGGAACGCCCACGGTGGCCTCGCTGCTGAAGCAGGCCGGTTATCGCACCGCTGTGGTTGGCAAATGGCATCTGGGGCTGGGGGATCCGGAGCCGGATTGGAATGGCGATCTCAAACCGGGGCCCTTGGAGATCGGCTTCGATCATTGTTACCTGCTGCCCACCACCAACGACCGCGTGCCGCAGGTTTACGTGGAGGATCACCGGGTGCCGAAGCTTGACCCGAAAGACCCACTCTGGGTGGGCAGCAAGGCGCCCTCGGAGGATCATCCCACGGGGCTGACGCATCGCGACACGTTGAAGATGGACTGGAGCCACGGGCACAACCAGACCATCCACAACGGCATCAGCCGCATCGGCTTTTACACTGGCGGCCATGCGGCGCGCTTTCGTGATGAGGATCTCGCCGACGAGTGGGTGAAGCGCTCGGTGGCCTGGATCGAAGCGAACCGGGAGAATCCGTTCTTTTTGTTCTTTGCCAGCCATGACATCCACGTGCCGCGCATGCCGCATGAGCGATTCCAAGGCCGGACGCCGCTGGGCTATCGGGGGGATTGCATCGTGCAACTGGATTGGTGTGTTGGCGAAATCACCGCGGCACTGGATCGTCTGGGTTTGACGGATGACACGCTGATTGTGTTTTGCTCTGACAATGGCCCGGTGCTGGACGACGGTTACAAGGATGACGCGGTGGAGAAGCTGGGCGGTCACCGGCCGGCGGGTCCGTTCAGCGGAGGCAAATACAGTGTGCTGGAGGGCGGCACGCGAACGCCCTTCATCGCCCATTGGCCTGGGCGGGTGCCGGCCGGCGTTTCCGACGAGGTGGTGTGCACGGTGGATTTGTGCGCCAGCCTGGCCGCGCTGACGGGTGTGGCGCTTCCCGACGATGCCTGCCTGGACAGCCAGAATGTGCTCGACGCGTTGTTAGGAAAACCGGGAGCCAGGGGGCGTGATCTTTTGCTGCAGCAGGACAACGGTGTTAGCGGCAACTTTGGCTTGCGAGCGGGCGAGTGGAAACTGGTGCGCACCAAAAAGCAGGGCAAGACCAGTGCCAGCGTGACGGTGAAGCCACGCGGCCACCCCGAACCGCTGCACGCGTTATACCATTTGCCGACGGATCCGGGGGAGACGAAAGACGTGAGCGCGGAGAATGAGGAGGTGGCTGGCCGTTTGATCGGGCAAATGGACCGCATCCTTGAGGCGGGGCGCAGTCGCTGACCCCGGCGGGTTCAGTTCAGTAAACCGTGATGGCGCCGTTCTCCGGTGTGATGATCAGGGTGCGGAAGTCTGGCGGCAGGTTGTGCGTTTCGTCGGCGAAGCCGTCAGTGAGAATGGTCACGCTCCAAGGACGATCGGGGGCGGGATCGAGCGAGGTGGAGCCGTCCGGCCGGAACTCGACGGAGCTCATCCGGGTTTGCAGCAGCGTCGGCAGCGGATCGGCCTGGATGTCCAGCGGGCGCTCATTGAGAGCGATGCTGGAGAGGGTGGGGAAGCGTGACATGATGACCGTGCTGTCAAACCGCTGCAGCTCGCTCAGGCGGACGAGGCGCTCCTCGCGAGTGTCGTAACCAACGATCTGCCAGGTTTTGTACTGCGGGCTGGTGGTGGTCAGATTCGGATCCTGGTTGCTGTAGAGGCGAAGTTCGACCGGTTGGTTGCGTTTGATGGCCAAGGTGCGTGCGAGCTGAAAGTCCTGGGCGAGGCGGGTGGCGGCGGCGAGCACCTGCTGGGAGCGCCAGGATTTGGCCCAGCCTCCGCTCGCGGCCAGCAGCACGGTGATAACGGCTGCTGTAATGAGCACCTCCATGATGGAAATGCCGGCCGGTTGATGGCGCCGTGAAGCGGCATGGCAGGGGGGCGTCACTGGTTGGAGGCGGTTGACGGGTTGGCGGCCGGGGTGGCCGTGGTGTGCAGGCGTCCCGCCAGGCCTTGCAGGGACACCACTTGGGTGAGGATCTTGTGGCTGAGACGGCGGCGGTTCAATTCATCCTCCAGCGTTTTGAGGTCATTCCTGAAATTGGCGGCCATGTTGAAGAGCCCGCTCATCAGGCTCAGCAAAGACTGGCCTTGCTGCTGCGCCTCGGCTTCCGAGAGGTTTTCCCAGGAGTCCTCGCCGAGAGCGACGATGGCGATCTGCACGCTCGGCGGCAGCGCATGGCGGCTGACGGCGGAGAGGGGATTGCCGGGATCCCACTGGAACCGGCGCGAGTCGTAATGGTAGTCCGGGGCGAGTTGATACGGCAGGCTGCTGTTGGAGGCGCCGTCGCGCAGCGCGTCCAATTGGGGATCGTAGGGCACCACCAGCACGGCGAGGATGTTTTCCGCCACCACGCAGGTGCGGCGGCCGTTGGCTGCGCTGCCGGCGCCGCTGTTGGACAGGGGCTGGCGAAACCAGTCGTAGAGCAGGTCGCGGGTGTTGTGGGTGGCGAAAAGGGGGCGGTCCGCGCCCGGTTCGCGGGCGAGCAAAGCCAGCTCATGCGCGGGCTGGCGGAACTCCATGAGCCGGAAGCGATTTTTTTGGGGCGGCGCGGGCCGTCCTTGCCGCGATACGGTCATGAAGGGGGGCAGCTCGGTGGGATCGCGGCCAAACTCGACGTAGTAGCCCCAGGCGCTCAGGGTATGCGGCAGCGTGCGGTAGAGCGCGGTGTCCGGGCTGGCCATCGTGGAGCGGGCCGCGCCCTGGTAGCCGAAGGGAGCCTGAAAAAAGACGGCGTGGCCGCTGCCGTTGCGCAGATTGGGCAGCAGGATCTGCGTGGTGCCGCAGACGAAATGCAGATCGGAGTCCACTGCCAGCATTGGCGGGGGCGCGTCCGCTGATGATGGGGCTGGCTCAACAGGAGTCCAGCGCGAGGCCAGGGTGGCGATGGAGAGATGGGTGGCGACGGTTTCGAGAGCGCGGCGGCCTTCCAGGAATTCGCGGACGGAGGTGCGGGTGAGCCGCCAGGCGCTTTGCACGCCCTGCATGGCCATGACGACAGCCACCAGCACGATGGTGAGCACGGTCATGGCCACCAGCAGCTCGATCAAGGTGAAGCCGCTGCCCGGTGCCTTGCGCGAAGGAGGGTCAGGACGAGGTGTCATCTTCGGAAGCGGGTGGTGGCGCGACGGGCACGGGGCTGGTGATGCTGAGCAGCATGAGGCGCTGGCGGTGGCGCCGCGGGTCGGTGAAGGCGGCGGCTTCAGTCCACTTTTCGGTGACGGCAACGCGCAAGCGCCGCACGAAGGGCGAAGGATCCGCTTCGCCCGGCAGTTTGGCGGCTGGCTCCAGTTGGCTCTGGGCCATGAGGAAAATGGTGTTGCCGGCCGTGGACAGCATGGCATCGCCGCTCTCATCGAAATAAAAGGTCGCGGGCTGCTCGAGCCGGGTCAAGGTGGCGTTCAATTCCGCGGGCAGGCTGCGGTCCAGCTCGGCCTGATAAACAGCGCGCAGATGCTGGAAGACACGCGCCTCCGCGGCATGCCGGCGCGCGGTTTGCATGGAGGCCAGGCCATTGGGCAGGGTGCCGACGAGCACCAGCACGCCAAAGGCAAAAATCGCCATGGCAAACAGCACCTCCGCCAGGGTGAATCCCGGCGCGTGTCGGCATGGCGGAGGCGGTTTCATGAGCGTGTTTCAGCGGCGTCAGGGAGTGAAGGGCTCCCGGCTCAGTATGCGGTAGCGATAAAATTCGTCGAGGGCGATGTTGTCTGCCGTAAAGTCGGGGATGGCGGGGTCATTCGGATCGAGGTAGCGCTCAATGACGGCGGCGCCGCGCTGCTCGGCGGTGATTTTTTCGGTTTCGATGCTCCATTCGTTGGCCGGCGTCGAGCGCGATTTGCTGATGAGCTGGACCCGGTAGTGAACTTTGAAGACGTTGGAGCGTGTGCACAGCCGCGGGTAAATCTGGGCGTAGGGCGACTCGCGCAGGTTGTCGCCGGTGAGTTCAAAGGCGTCTAGTTGGAGTGGGTTATCGGGATCGCCATTCCACCATTCATTGATCTCGTCGTAAGGGATGCCATCCGGGTTCACCGGCTTGGGATCGAGGCCGTCTTCGTAATGGGAGGCATCGTCGCCGATGCGCTGGGGCTTGAGGTGGATGCCGCAGATTTCGGAGGGGTGGACGAACACCCCTTCAGCGGTTCCAAAACGGCCACGGAATGCGGCGAGGGTTTCGTGGACATTGACTTCGTAGAGGTAATCGGGGCCGCTCGCTGGCGTGCCGGAAACCGGGGAGGAGGGGGCTTTGTAGAGGGCTCCGGCGTTGTGCGGGATGGCCGGGATGCGCACGCCTTTGAAGGCCGCGTGCAGCGCGGTGCTGCGCTCGATCCAAGAGAAGGGGATGAGCTGATAGTTCATGTTGATTTTGCCTTGGGTGGCAAACCCCGGGCTGAGAAAGGCGGGCTCGACCACCGGCGTCCAGAAAAAGTCGAGCCAGAAATGATCCGCCGGACTGTTGAAACCAGGGTGATCGAGGGCGCTGCGCGCGGTTGTGACCGGAGTGGTGCGGGAGGAGGGGTTCGGGCAGAACAGCAGGGTGCGCCAGGGCTCGGGATCGGGAGGACCGTAGGTGGCGGTGGAGGCTGCCTCGGGCAGGCCATAGGCATAGGGAGTGAGCGCGCCAAAGATGAAGGCCGAGGCGGCTTGGCGCTGCGGGGCGTGGCCGAGTCCGGTCGCGTCCGGCGTCATCTGGCCGCCATCGGTGTAAGCGCCGGCGACGTAGTCGGCTGCGCCGGATCTAGCTTCGGCCTGGGTGAACGGCTGGAGCAGATCCTGGCGGCCAAAGAACGGTCCGTCCGGCAGCGTGCTGGCGCCGGTTTCCCAATCGCCATAGCGCAGGTTGTCGGGAGCGAGCGGGGGCTTGGTGTAATCTGCCCGCGCCAAGGCGGAGGTCACGCCCTGCGGCACGGCGGCGAGAGGTGTTGGCGGCGGCAGGGTGAGGGAAGGCAGCAGCGTGCCAGCGGTGAGGTGCGGCTCGCGTGGATTGTCGGAGAGGGGATCGATGGAGGAGCCGATCTGGCCGGCGGGATCGAAGACGGCTTCGCGCAGACCGTGGGACTCATACATGTCGGGCGTGGGCGTGACGCCGGGGGTGACCGGCATGGTTTGGCTGGGGGCAAACCATTCCTTCGGCACTTGATAACGCGCGGCCACCAGGCGCACATCGCCCCGGTGTGGTGCGGTCGGAGACAGGGCAACCGAGCGCACGACATCGCCTTTTCTGATGAGCGGCAGACGGGGCGGGCCGTCGGGATGATTCGGGTCGGCGCGCAGGCGGAAACGCTCCAGGATGAAATTGTCGCTCGAGCTGTTTTGCACCAGGTTAAAATCCTCGGGATGCAGCCGCGGTAAAGGAATGTCGCCGGTCAACGAGCTGAACGGCAGGGCGATTTCCTGCAACAGGGCATCGTTTTCCGCATGGCGGATTTCGAGAATCAGATCGCCGCCGCCGTAACCAAGTGTGGCGGGTAGATTGGCAGGGTCAATGGCGATGCGGGAGGCGGCCCAGGCAAAGCTCTCGCGTGGATTGCCCACTCCGAGATCGCGGCGCGGCTGGCCGTCACGCTCGACAAAAAGGGACGTCAGCCCGCTGAAACTGTGGGCGTCGCCGCCGAAGCGCCGCACGCTGCCGCCGGCGACGTTGAGCTGGGGATGGCTGGGCGAAAAAGAGGTGATGTTCTCCAGCGCGTAAGGCTTGGAGCCATCGCCGAAAACAAGCGGGAACCCATGCAGCGAATGCTCAGCCATGGTGAACTGGAAACCTTCCGAGGAGGTTTCCGGGCTGCTCAACGAGGGGCCATTGAGGCCTTTGAGCACGTACTTGACGGAGGGGGTGACGGCCGGCAGACCGGGAGAGGGATTGAAGGGCTCCAGCACAATGAAGGCGCGGACTTCGGTGGTGGTTTTGGCGAAGCCTTGAAACGGCCCTTCTGTCTCCACATCGACCAAGCCCTGCTCGTTTTTGGCGGCATTGGTGGCGATGAAAACGATGGCGGCCTCGGTGACCGTCGGCACCCGGCCGGGTCCGCGCAGGGTTTCTCCATCAAAGATTGCCACCAGCGGCGTCACCATGCCTGAGCCTTCCGGCGGCTGGCCGGTGGTGGTGGGAGCGAGGTAGTCGTATTCCGGACCGGCATCGGTCCAGGCGTTGCCCGGATTGGCGCTCCAGCGCATGAGGTCGAACATGGAGAGCAGCAGGTGGTCGCGATTGAGCGGGCCGTACTTTTCCTCGAAACTGCCGGTGGTGACGGGGAAGGGCAGAGCGGTTTGCTCTTTGAGCCATTCGAACAGCGCCAGGTTGCGTGGTTGACCGTCGAAATCGGCCCTGGTGTTGTGCGATGAACCAGGCGTGGCGGCGCCGGCCCAGGCGGAGTCGCGGACCAAGCCGTAGTAGGGGCGCAGCGCGCTGTTGTTGCCGCCGAGGGTGGCCGCCAGGGCCATCAATTGATCGGTGCGGGTGCGCAGCGCCGGATCCGCCTGCACCGGCCAGAGGGACATTTTGGGCTGGTTGTACGGGTTGGTTTCGGGCGCGCTGCTGTGCGTGGTCAGGCAAAAGCGGGCGCGGCGGATGTCGGCTTCATCAAGGGCGTAACCTCCCGCCTGGTTGTGGCCGTTGCGCTGGCGCAGGATGCCGCCGGCGTAGGCTGTGCCGTGGTCGAAGGCGAAGTCGTCCACGTTGGAAAAACCGGCAGTCACCCGTTCCGGCGAAGGCGCCGTGGCGGCCTCGACTTCGGCTGTTCCATGCGCCGAGCCGGTGTCGTGATCCGGGGTGTGCGGCAGCAGCGCGTGAACGGCGCTGACGTAGTCGGCAAAACGACGCGCCTCGTCCGATTTGGGATCGGCAGGCTGGGGCTGGGGTTGCAGTTGCGGAACGGGCTGGCCCAGGCCGCCAAAGCCGCGCAGCACCGGGCTGAGCGCAGTGGAGGCCGGATGCCCGGCGACGCGATGATGCTCGCCGCGCACGGGTTGCGAGTCGGCCGCCGCGCGGTCGCGCTCGGAGGCGGTCATCGGCGGGTGCCAGGGGGCGGGTTCGCTGGCGGTGTTGAGATTGATTTTGCAGCTTTCGTCATCGGTCCAGAACGCGATGCGGCCGATCAGGCGCGGCGCCGGCTCGTTGTTTTCAGGCTGGAAGTCCGCCATGTTGAAGCGCGCCTGGGTTGGCCCGCTGGAGGGCAGGGGCGCGAGCACTTTGCCGTTGCTCAGCACGTAGAGCCAGCGCACCGGCATCGGCATCTGATGGCGCTGGGTGGTGGCTGGCATCATGCCGGGCGCGCCGGCGGGTCCAGCCGCCACGCCCATGCCTTGAATGCGCGACTCGTTGGAGTCGCCGTAGCGCTCCAGCGCGAGCGGATCGAGGATGGGATAAACCAGGGTGCCGGCCTGGTTGGCGGGCAGCGGCGCGCCGGTGCTCAGGTTTTGGCGAATCTCGACCGGCTCGTTCAAATCGACGTAGAGCGCCTTGGCATTGACCCACTGCGCGAGCCCGGCGTTTTCTTTCGCCAGATCGAGCGGGCCTTCGGCATAAAGTGCCTCGGTGGAATAAAGCGGGTAGCGATACTGCAGCAGTTTGCGGGGGGTGTCGCTGTCCGTCTCGGCTTCCAAGCTGAACACGCGAATGAGTCCAGGCTGCGAGGTCCAGTTGTAATAGACACCCAGGTTTTGGGTGGCGCGGCGGATTTGGGAGATGACGAGCTGCGACGGCAGCTCCGCCAAGTTGCGCACCTCGGTCAGTTCGGCGCTGTGGGTGGCGGCGCGCTGGTCGGCGCGGTTGAGGGTCAGGATCGTGAGGACCAAAAAGGCGATCAGCGCCATCGCGCTCAGAACGATCACCAAGGCGACGCCGCGCTCACGGCGGCGGCGGGGGAGAGGCGGAGAAGGGGGTTTTCCGTCTATTTTTGCCATCACAATGTCATGACAAATACGCGAAGGACGGGAAGGTGTCGAGATCAGAGTCCGGTTGTTTTGTCTGGCAGTTGGGGTCTTTGACTGATCAAAGGAACAGCTCAAAGATTTGCCGCCAGTCCGGCAGCCAACTGCTTGGGGGCGGTCATCGACGCGGAGGCTGCTTTTTCAACCGGCGCGGAGCTGTTGTCCTGCTCGTTGAAGACACGCACACGCATGTGCAGGGTTTCGCCCTCGATCCAGGTGTGCGCGCCGACAGGCGTTTGGCAGCCGGCGCCGAGCAGTCGCAGAAACTCGCGCTCGGCCGTCACGCGGGCGTTGGTGGCGGGGTCGTCCAATTGGCGCAGCAGCTCGCGCACGTCCGCGCGTGCGGCCAGGCATTCGATGGCGACGGCGCCCTGGCCGGCGGCGGGGAGAAACTCAAGCGGCGGCAGCGTGCAGGCGGCGAGACCGGTTCCGTCGATCCGGATGACGCTGCCCCCGGCCTGCAAAAGACCCAGGCGCTGCAAACCGGCGGCGGCGAGCATGACGGCGTCCAGCGGCTGCCCGCCGAGCACCTTGCGCACGCGGGTGGGCACGTTGCCGCGAATTTCGACGATCTCGAGGTCCGGCCGCAGCCACTGAATCTGGCGGGCGCGGCGCACGCTGCTGGTGCCGATGCGCGCGCCGGGCCGCAGGCTGTCAAGGGTGGCGGGTTCGCGGGTGATGAGCACGTCCTCCACCGGGGCGCGCGGCAGCACGGCGGCAATGGTGAAACGCTCCTCCAACAGCGATGGCATGTCCTTCAGGCTGTGCACGGCGGCAGCCGCGCGGCCGTCATCGAGGGCATTCTCGAGTTCCTTGATGAAGATGCCCTTGTCCGCCTGCGGCACCAGGCCGCCATGAAAATCGGCAAAACGCAGGTCGGTGCGTTTGTCGCCGATGGTCTGGATGATCTCGCGCGTGACTTGCAAGCCGGGATAAGCGGCAAGCAGCTCCGCGGTGACCATTTCGGTCTGGCGCAGCGCCAGTTCGCTGCCTCGGGTGCCCAGGGTGATGCTCTGCATGCGGATAAAAAATGTCAGATGGTATGCAGCCTCGGCTCGCCGCTGCCCACGGTGGCCGGATGGCGCCTGTGACCGAACTTTGCCAGTTGCTCCTCGATGATGCGCTCGCATTCCGCGAGCTGCCGCTCGCGCTCGCGGCGGCCTTCGTCGGCGATGGATTGCAGGGCGTCGATGTCGTAGAGATAAACGCCCTCGATCTCGTTGACGCGGGGATCGACATCACGCGGCACGGCGATGTCGATGATGAACAGCGGCTCCCAGCGGCGTTTGCGCATCACCTCGGCCACCAGCTCCGGCTTGATCACGAAGTGCGGCGCGGAGGTGGAGGAAATGATGACATCGGTGGTGTGCAGCACGCTCTCCCATTCATCAAAGCGCAGCGCCTTGCCCTTCATTTCGCTGGCGAGTTCCACGGCGCGCTCGTAGGAGCGGTTGGAGACGATGACGCTGCGCGCGCCGCGGGACATGAGGCTTTGCGCGCAGGTGCGGCTCATCTCGCCGGCGCCGACCAGCATGACGTGGCACTGCTTGAGGTCGAAGACCTTTTCACACAGGTCCACTGCGACGGAGCCGACCGAGGTGGGGCCGCGCTGGATGCTGGTTTCATGGCGCACCTTTTTGCCCACCTGGAAGGCCTGCTGGAAGAGTTTGTTGAGCGTGCGGCCGGTGGACCTGGACTCCAGCGCGGTCTGGTAGGCCTGTTTGACCTGCCCGAAAATCTCCGTCTCGCCGAGCACCATCGAATCCAGGCCGCTGACCACCCGGAAAAGATGGCGCGCGGTTTCCTCGTCATCCAGACGGTAAAAAGAAAGCGCCTCCACTTCTGCCGGACTGAGATTGAAATGCCGCGACAGGTAGGCGCTCAGTTGCTGGTGCGCCGCGCCCGGATTGTCCGGCTGGTGCGCCGCATAGAGTTCGACGCGATTGCAGGTGGAGAGCACCACGCTTTCCTCAAAACCCGGCAGCGCGCGCACTTCCTGCAGCGCCTCCGGCAGGTGGGACTCGGGGAAGGCAATGCGCTCCCGCACCTCCACCGGCGTGGTGCGGTGGTTGAGTCCCAGGCAGACGAGCCGCCCTGCGTTGTCTGGTGCTGCCGGGTGCATGACTCAGGAGATCAGCCACAACGAAACAAAGGGAGCGGTGAAGCCCGCCACCGCCAGCCAGGCGGTGCGGCGTGGCGAAAGCGCATGGCGCCACATCAGCAGCGCCACCGTGGCATACAGACCCCAGACGCCCCAGGCGAAGGCGAGCTTGGAGGTGGTTGCCGTGTTTTCCAGGCCGAAGGACATGAGCAGCGCGGCGCTGAGCAGCCCGAAGCCGAGCAGCACCAGCCGGAAAATGGCGCGCCCCAGCTCGCAAATCGGCGGCAGTTGGAAAAACAATTTGCCGATGCGGTGGGCTTTGAGCAGGCGCTCCTGCAGCAGGAACATCACGCCGGTGACCGCCGCCATGGCGAAGGCCGCATAAGCCACCAGCGCCACCGCCGCATGCAGCTCGACCAAGGCGTGAATCTGATTGCGCGGCGGGTAAGGCGCGAACGCGCCGGGCAGCAGAGCGGAGAAAATCAGCATCAAAGCGACCAGGGGCGCGGTGAAAACGCCGAGCAGCGACAGCCGGTAGGCGGGCCCGACCAAAAAGTAGAGCAGCACCATGCTCCAGACGATGAACGCCAGGATGTCCGGCAGCGAGCGCATCGGGCACTGCCCCACCTGCTGGCCGCGGGCGTAAATGAAGACGGTCAGCAGGGCAAAACCCGCCAGCATGAACAGCCGGTGCCCGCGGTTGGTCTGCCAGCGCTCCGCGCGCAGTGCCAGCACGGCACGCACGGTCCCCCCGGCAAAAGCCAGGATGGCAAGCAGCATCAGCACTTCGGGGCTCATGGTGGGGAAAAACGCGCCGGGAAGAAAACAACTTCAATCACCCGGTTTTTGCCGGATTGCAAAAGGCAATGAGTGTGAAATCATGGCCGCTTCTTGCTTTTGAACCCGATGACTACGCCCTCCGCCAACGATGCAGCACTGCGCGCCGCTGTCCGCGACGTGCCGGATTTCCCCAAACCCGGCATTGTCTTCAAGGACATCACGCCCGTGCTGGCGGATCCGGCGCTGCTGGCGCGGGCGGTGGATGGCATGATCGGCCTCATCGCAGCGGAGGGGGTGGACAAGGTGGTGGGCATCGATGCGCGCGGGTTCATTTTCGGATCGCTCATCGCCGCCAGGCTCAATGCCGGGTTCGTGCCGGTGCGCAAAAAGGGCAAGCTGCCCTGGAAAACCAGTGCGGTGAGCTACGACCTCGAATATGGCTCCGCCACCGTTGAGATCCACCAGGACGCGATCGCTCCCGGCGAGCGGGTGCTGCTGGCGGATGACCTGCTGGCGACCGGCGGCACGGCCGGGGCCGCGCTGGAACTGGTGAGCGGCCTGGGTGGGGAGGTGATTGCCTCCGTTTTTTTTATCGAGCTGGGCTTTCTCAACGGTCGGGACAAACTGCGTGGCAAAGGCTCTGTCCATTCGCTGATCACCTACTGACCGACGCCGGACCGAGCATGACCGAACGCGACTATCAACGCAGTCTCCAGCGCATTTCCGACCGCATCTTCGGCCCTGCCGGGGACAAGCCGCGCAGCCGGGCGGACATGCTGAGGCTGGGCAAGCAGTATCTCAAGCTGAAGGAAGCCCGCATTCGCATGCGGCATGACGGCGGCTTTTCCGGCAGCGAGATCTGCCGCATGCGCTCGGACATGATCGACCAGTTGCTGCGGGTGCTGTGGGCGAACGCCCTGCTGAGCCTGCCGGAGAAGCAACGCGCGACGCTGAAACTTTCCCTATGCGCCCACGGGGGTTACGGCCGCCGCGTCATGAGCCCTGGCAGCGATGTGGACCTGACGTTTTTGCTGCCCGGCAACAGCGGCTCCGTCACCAAGGAAGCCGCGGAGATGATTCGCCAGTTCCTCATGCTGCTCTACGACCTGCGCTTCAAAGTGGGCCATGGCGTGCGCTGCGTGGGCGACTGCATGCGCCTGGCCAATGAGAGCATGGAGACCAAGACGGCGCTGATGGAACTGCGCTTTTTGAGCGGTGACAAAACCGCCTTCGAGCAGTTTCACACCCGTTTCGACAAGGAGTGCATGAAAGGGCAGGAGGCGGAATTTTTGAAGCTGCGCCAGCAGGACCTGGCCAGCCGCCATGCGAAATACGGCGGCACGCCTTTTGTGCAGGAGCCGCACGTCAAAAACGGCTGCGGCGGCTTGCGCGACTACCAAAACCTGATCTGGATGAGCTACGCCAAGTTCCGCACGCTCAAGCCGCAGGACTTGGTGGCCAAGGACCTTCTTTCCCGTGCCGGCTGGCGCGAGGTGGCGAAGGCCTACGACTTCATCCTGCGCGTGCGCAACGCCATGCACTACGCCGAGCGCCGCTGTGAGGACCATCTCACTTTGCGCCTGCAAGGCGTGGTGGCCACCCGGCTTGGTTACAAGCAGAAGCGCATCCTGCAGCGCATCGAGGCCTTCATGCGCGACTACTACACGGCCACGCGTGACATCCTCCAAAGGTCGAGCGAGGTCATGGACCGCTTTCATTTACAGGATGTGGATGCCGCCAGCAGCAGGCGCCGTCCGCTCGCCTTCCTGGCGCGCGAACGCGCGGCCAAGATCTCCAAGTTCGATGGGTTCATCGCGCGCAACCACCGCGCGTTTCCTGAGCACCCGGACATTTTCAAGGAAGACCCGTTCCGGTTGATCCGGCTCTTCGCGCACACGCAGCAGCGGCACTTGCGGCTAAGCCCCGAGCTTTTTTTGCTGGTCCAGGCGAACTTCCGCCTGGTCAATGCCGCCTTCCGTTATCATAAAACGGTGCGGGACACCTTCCTGTCCATCTTGTCGCGCAAAGGCGATGTCGGGCGCACGCTGCGGCAGATGCACCGGGTGGGGTTTCTCGGGCGCCTGGTGCCGGAGTTTGGCGCGCTGACTTGCCTGGTTCAGCATGAGTTCTTCCATCAGTACACCGCCGACGAGCACACGCTGCGCACCATCGACATGCTGGACGGCCTGAGCGGGGAGCCGCGCGAGGATGCGGCCTTTTACCAGAAGCTCTGGCGCGGCATGGACGAGCCCTGGATCCTCTACCTGGCCCTGCTCATGCACGACACCGGCCGCGCGGCCAACCGCAAATCGCATGACGACGAGAGTGTGATCCTGGCCAACGCGGTCTGCCGGCGATTCGTCATCAAGGGCGAGCAGCGCCGGTTGCTGATCTTCCTGGTGGACAATCACCTGCTGATGTACCGCGCCGCGACGGGACGCAATCTGGAGGACCCGAAGGTCATCGAGGAGTTTGCCACGATTGTGCGCACGCAGACGAATCTGGACGCGCTGCTGGTGATGACCTATGCCGATTCGAAGGGCACTTCGGCGCAGAGCTGGTCCGGTTACAAGGAAGCCAGCATCCGCCGCCTGTATCACCTCGCCACGGAGTTCCTCAACGCGCCAGCGGACTTCATGGAGCGTGTCGCGACGCCGGTGCATGACCTGGAGGAGGCCGTTGCCAAAAAGCTGGGCACGGGCTGGGCGGACGAAGTGGAGGCGCACTTTGGCGGCATGCCGCCTGCTTATTTCAACTTCATCGCTCCGGGGATCGTCATCGCTCACCTGCGTCAATTCCGCGCCTTTTTCGTGCAGTTGGTGGAGGAGCAGTCAGAAGCCGGGCTGCTGCCGGTCATCCATTGGGAGGATCTGCCCGAGCAGGGCTGCTCGGAGGTCACGCTGGCCTGCTGGGACCGGCCGCAATTGCTGGCGCGCGTGGCGGGGGCGCTGGCGGCGCAAAACATCAACATTCTCGGCGCCGATTTGTTCCGCCGTTCCGATGATCTCGTGCTGGACGTGTTTCGGGTATGCAACACCAGTTTCGCCCCGGTCACTTCCAAAGGCGCGCGCCAGCGTTTTGAGCAGGGCTTGCGTGAAGCGTTCCTGGACGGCGACTTCGACTTCAGCCGGGCGATCGCGCCCAGCAAACCCAATGCACCCGAGTTCGAGGCGATGCTGGCGGAGATTCCCCAGCGCGTGGTCATCGATAACAGCGTGTCACCGGATGAAACCATCCTGGAGCTTCAAGCGGTGGACCGTCTGGGCTTGTTGTATGATGTCTTGAAAACCATCGGCAAGATGGGACTGAGTGTCACCCACGCGCGCATCAACACGGAGAAGGGGGTGGCGGTGGACACCATTTACCTGCGTGATGATCATGGCATGAAGATCACCGCCCAGAAGCGCCTGGAGGCCCTGGCTGATGAAGTCAGCGCCGCCATGCGAGGCGAGGCCGCCATGAGCATCCGCGCCTAGCACGAAGTTAGATATTTAGTTGAGGGCACCTCCGGAAACCCGGCATCGGGTGTGAGTCAAGCTTGCAGCCTGATGGGCGAATTGAGCTTGCTGCTTGATCATCAAGGCCTTCCAACCTGGAAGGTTGGAGGACAATTCAGGCTGGAAGCCTGAATTACCGGTATCCAGAGGCGCCCTTAAATATGATAAATGAGGTGATTGCAACCTCGCTGAGGAGGGGTCAAGATGGTCGATCTGGGGCCGAAGTGCTCGCGAGGAGGTGGATCACAGCATATAGCTTGGGATGAAAGACCATCCAAGGTTGGTTGGTTTCCTTTTATCGCTGAGCATGGGCGTGGACTCCGATGACCGCCCTTGGCTCGGCTCGTTTTTTTACTTTTGTGCGCTTTGTCAGTGTGGCTCGGATCTCAGATCAGCCGTAGCAAGGCTTCGGCGCTCAGGCGGCCGGGAAAGCGGATGAACGCGCCGGCTTTCAAGGCGCCCTTGTGGATTCACAGCATTTTCCATGCAAACGGACAGCATTAAAATGCCGGATTGATAAGGGGCTTAACGAAATCCGTTTTTTATTCTTGACCCGCTCCCGTCAAATTAAGTATTTTTGCTCATCCGCTGGCTGAACGCCGCCCGGCCCGCTCGCCAGTGGTTTTTGTCAACACGTCTGCCGTTGTGTCGCAAACAGCAGACGAGCCCCCCGCAGTCATGTCCCGATTCAATCGCCCTTGCCCGAGTGTGAATTGCTGTGCTGTCAGGCGTGCGGTTAATCCCGCGCTCCTCAGTTCACTGCTTTTAGCGTGTGGTGCGCTCGGGGCGAGTGCTGGCACAGGCATTGATTATCACACTTGGCCGGTGGGTCAGGAGCCACTGCCTGGCAGCAACCCGCCGGACGGACTGTGTGATGTTTGGCAGCAGCTCCACAACGCCTGGGGGCTGAATCCCGAGGCGGACGCGGACAACGATGGCTGCAGCAATTGGATGGAGTCGAAATCTGGCACCGACCCCTTCGCCGCTGCGGATTGTCTGAAGCTCGACGGCATGCAAATGACCCCGACGGAGGTGGTGTTGCAGTTCGAAGCCAAGGCGGGCAAGAAATACAGCGTGGTCAGTGATGACGAACCCGATGGCGCGTTTGCGACGGTGGAAACCCTGCTGGCGCCAGACTCAGGGCTCTCGTTCATTGCCGCCAGTGACGAGAGCGGGAAAGTGCTCAAAGTCGCCAAGGCGGGCAGCACGCTGCGCTTTTACCGGCTGAAGGCGGAGGATGTGGACTCCAATGGCGATGGTGTTTCGGACTGGATCAAAAGACGGTTGGGCTTGGACGTGCACAGCGAGGATAGCGACAGTGATGGCGTTGCCGATTACGACCAGATCACCCAGGAAATGCAGATGCCGGATGAGATCAGTGTCGTTGCGGTGACGCCGATCGCGTCGGAAGACGGTCCGCAGAGCGGCCTGTTCCAGGTCAAGCGCAGCCGCAGTCTTTTCGATGCCCGGGTGCGTCTAACCTACTCGGGCACCGCCAGCAACGGCACCGATTACAGCCGGAATCCGGCGTCCAGTCAGGTGGCGTTCTCACCCGGGGAGAATGCGGCGGAGATTCACATCAACCCGGTGCCGGACACGGCGCTGGAGGGTGGTGAATCGGTGACCGTGGGTTTGAGCAATCCCGAATGCGCCACCTGCGCCACCCAGCCTGTCATCGGCCACCCGGCAACTGCCACGGTGATCATCAACAACAGCACCCAGCCCACCGGCACCGGTCTGCTGGCGCAGTATTTTGACACAGCCAGTTCGACGTACAGCAATTCGGCCAACTTCAACTCGGGTCAACTCAGGGTCACCCGGGTGGACCCCTCGGTGGACTTTGAATGGGGCGCGGGCACTCCGAATGGGGGTACGATTGTGGGCTCGGATGTGCCGGACAATTATTCATCGGTCTGGGAGGGTTATCTGCACCCCACCACTGCGGGAAATTACCAGTTTCAACTGGATGCGGATGACAAGGCGCGGGTGCTGGTGGATTTGAACAGGAACGGAGTGTTCGACCTGCCCGCGGAGCAGCTCGTCGAGCACGGCTGGGGTGGCCCGGCCACGGTGGGTGTGTTCAAGCAAAGCGCAGCCCACAGCCTCGTTGTGCCCGCCAATGCCTCGCAGCGCTACCGCATCCGGGTGGAACATGTTGAGACCACGGGCGAGGCGCGCTGCCGGCTGCAATGGCGCAACGGCACCGCGGCGTTTGCCAACATCCCGCAGGCGCAGGTGTTCTCGCACACATCGGCGGCGCCTTATGATTATGACGACACAACGGGCACGATCAGCGTGACCCTCAGCGGGCATGGGCTCAGCGTGGGGAATTCTGTCGAGCTGGCTTTTTCTTCGGGCAACCTGTTCACGCCGGCCAACGGCAACTTCCACGGACTGTACACGGTCACTTCCGTCATTAGCTCCAGCGTTTTTGAGGTCGAGATATCCCAGTCCGGCTTGCCGCCCAGCGGCGCCGGCAACGGCTTCATCGTCAATCGTCCGGCCAGCACCACCACCGGCTGGCTCAACCGCACCCATGGCAACACCACTTTCTCGGGTGCGCCGGGCATCGTGGCCATCCACAACACGGGCGCCACCACCAGCAACAACGGCATCCTTGGCGTGGGCGCCCCGGTCGCGAGCATGCATCACAACACCTTTTCCGTGCGCTGGACCGGCCAGGTGCAGCCGCAGTACACCGAGGAGTACACCTTCGCCGTCCACGCCGACGACGGCTGCCGGCTGTGGATCAACGGCCAGGAGATGACGCTGCGGCAGACGCTCGCCGCGAACGTGGGCAGCAGCACCTACACTTACAACAGCGCGACCGGGGAGACCGTGATCAATTACGCGAATGCCTCCATCATGCCGGATTCTTTTGCCGTGGGCGACTTGGTTCGTGTGGACCCGACGGCCGGCACGTTGACCAGCTACGCCACCACCGACCTCGTCGTCACCGCCGCCAACTCCACCACCCTTACCGTCCTTTTCCCGACGGGCCACGGCAACCAAACCTCGGGCGCAACCATCAACATCGACGCACTCAACCGCCCGATCAAACCCTGGGTCGCGAACACCAACGAGCGTTACGTCCGCATCCCGATGATCGGCGGCACGCGTTACGACATCCGGCTCGAGTACTGGGAAAACACCGCGTTCTCCCGCTGCCGGCTGTTCTGGTACAGCCCCAGCCAGACCAAGCAGATCATCCCGTCCAATCGCCTCTACCCCTCAAGCACACCGCAGGCGCCGCCGGCGCATACCAGCGGGGTGGAGGCCATCGCTCTCGTGAATGGCCCCTTCTCGATGGACCTTTCCGCCAGCAACGGCGGCTTGGTCAGCGTGCAGGGGCTGCCGTCCTGGCTGACCTTTTTCAACGGCAAACTGATCGGCACACCGCCGCCGGGCGCGGCCGGCAAGCATCAGATCACGGTTACCACCACCGGGCCCACGGGCTCCTCGGTTTCCCTGGTCATGCTGGAGGTGCTGGATGCCGGCGGCAGCGTGGTGCGCGAGCAGTGGAATGGCGTGGCCGGCACTTCCATCGCCGCCATCCCGCTGAACAGCGCGCCGTCTTCCAGCGGCAGCTTGGCCTTGCTCGAGGCGTCTGCCAACGCCGGCGAGCAATTCGGCGCCCGCCTGCGCGGCTACCTGACCGCGCCCGTCACCGGCAACTACTACTTCTGGATCGCCGCCGCGGATACCGCCGAGCTTTGGATCTCCAACGACGACGAGCCGGTGAACCTGATCCGCCGCGCCTGGGTGGCGGCGCCGACAGCGGCGCGCCAGTGGAACGCGCAACCCGGCCAAAAGTCCCCCTGGCTGCGCCTCAAAGCCGGGAGCCGTTATTACTTCGAGGTGCTGCACAAAGCGGCCGCCGGCCCGGATCACCTCGCGGTTGGCTGGCAGTTGCCCCTGGCGAATGATGAAAACGGCGCCATCACCGTGGTGCCCGGTTATGCGTTGTCGCCCTATGTCCCGCCCGGGCAGGAAGCGGTGCCGGGTCCTTTGTATGTCGCGCGCATGCTGGCGCAGGGCGTTGCGGAGACCCAGGCGACCGGCGCAGCCACGCTGCGCCTCAGCGCGGATGAAACCAGCGCCATCCTCAAGTTCAGCCACACTACCCTGAGCTCCCCGATCACCGCCCAGCACATCCACGCGGACCCCTATCTGGCCAATCCGGACACCATTGTCTTTGACATCGACACCCCGCAAAACCCCAACGACGGGCTCCAGCCGGACGGCAGTTACAAATGGACGATTGAGGCCGTGGGAACGCTGAGTGTCGCGGACATCAAGGAAATCCTCAAACAGGGCAAGGCCTACATCAACGTTCATACCGTCAATTATCCAGGCGGCGAAATCCGCGGGAACTTCACCCTGGCGGACGGCTCCCGCACCTTCACCCCGCCGCCGCCGCCGCCCTCCTGGACGGATGATCACGCGACCAATGAAGGCGCCGCCCGTTTCCTGACTCAGGCCACCTACGGCGCCTCGCCTCAGGACATCGCGGCACTGAAGGCCATGAGCAGCTATGACGCCTGGATTGACGATCAGTTCGCCAAAGGCCCGTCCTACCACCTGCCGGAGACCATCCACATGCGCTCGTTCAATCGCAATTCCAATTTTGACGAGGTGCTCGCCTTCAACACCTGGTGGCGCAACTCCATGACCGCCGAGGACCAGCTCCGCCAGCGCGTCGCCTTTGCCCTGTTGGAAATCCTGGTCGTCTCCGCGGACGGGCTGCTCGACAACCGCGCCGACGCCCTCTCCTACTACTACGACATTCTGCTGGACAACGCCTTTGGCAGCTTCCGCAACCTGCTGGAGGCGGTGACGCTCTCCCCGACAATGGGCCGCTACCTCGACATGCTGCGCAATGACAAGCCGGATCTCACCCTGGGCCGCATCCCGAACGAGAACTACGCGCGGGAAATCAAGCAGCTCTTCTCCATCGGCCTGTTCCGCATGTGGCCGGACGGCACCCTCATCCTCAACTCGAAGGACGAATTGATCGACACCTACGGCCAGGAGGAAATCATTGGTTACGCCCACGCCTTCACCGGCTGGGATTACAGTTATGAGGGCGCTGACCGCACGGCGTTGAACGCGCCCGCCAACTGGCTGGGCCAGATGCGCGAAACACCGCTCCGCCACTTCACCGGCCAGAAACGCATCCTCAACAACGAGGTGCTCCCCGGCCTGCGCAAAGTCGGCAGCCAGCCGCTGGATCCGTATGCGGTGCACAATGCCGCAGTGGGTGGCGACCCGGCCTACCGTGCTCTCGCCTACCAGGAGTTGACCGCCACCCACGACCAGCTTTTCAACCATCCCAACACCGGTCCCCTGATCTGCCGCCAGCTCATCCAGCGCCTCGTCACCAGCCACCCCAGCCGCGATTACCTTTACCGCGTGGTCAGCGCCTTCAATGACAACGGCCACGGCGTGCGCGGCGACATGAAGGCCGTCATCAAAGCCATCCTGCTCGACTTCGAAGCGCGCGATCCGTCCTTCATCAACAAGGCCGCCTACGGCAAGCAGAAGGAGCCGCTGCTGCGCGTCACCGAAACGGCGCGTGCTTTCCGTCCGAATGGCTTCACTGGCACCTACACCCAGGCCAACAATGACACCCGCAGCATCATCATCGACACCACCTCGCCGCACAAACTGAACACCACCACAGGAAATTCGGTTTTCCTCGACTTCGGAGAGTCCACGAATCCAGCAGGTGTGGAAGCGCCGACCTCGATACCCTATACGGTGGCGTCGGTTCAAAATGCAAACCGTTTCACGGTCAACGCCACCAGTTGGTTCACGGGCACCTACAGCCAGCCCGCCAACTCCACCACCATGACCATCAGCATCAACAGCCACTGGCTGCCGCAGAATGGCAAGGCATTTCTCGATTTCACCAGTGGCCCGGCCATGAATGCGAGTGGTTTCGACCGTGCCGTGCATACGGCGGTGACGTCGAACAGTTCAGGTACCACGGCTGGCACCACCTTCACCATCGCCGGACTGCCGCTCAGCGGCAGCGCCCGCACCGGCAACGTGCTGATGCCGCGCTTGAACACGGGTTCTTACGGAGTCGCCGCCTCCACCCTGCCCGCGCCGCAGAACCAGCGCATCACCCTCAACACCCCTACCACGATGGACCACCACTTGAAGGTGGGGGATGCCGTTTATCTCAATTTCACCGCCACCAACGGCGCGAACATCATCCCCGTGGATGCCGAGTACATCGTCGAGTCGGTGGTGGATCGCAACAGCTTCACCGTGCTCACCTATGCCGGCACCAACGGTGTCACCAACCAAACCCAGAACGGCATGTACATGTTCCCGCTGGTGGAGCCGCCGCGCGTGCGCTCAGGGCCGGTCAATTCCCGGCCGAGCACCTTCGTCTTGAACCGCACCAACGCCACCCTGGCGCAGACCCCGCTCGACGCGCCGACGGTGTTCAACTACTTCATGCCGGACTACAAATTCCCCGGCGCCATCGCCGCCCAGGGCATCACCACGCCGGAGTTCCAGCTCAGTTCCGAGACCAATGTGATCCGGCAGATGAATTTCATGCGTGACGGCCTTCTGAATCCCAACCATTCCCTCACCAGCAGCAGCTTCAGCGCGGGCACCAGCGGCAACGGCGCCGGCAGCACGGCCCTGGTATTGGATTACAGCCAGTGGATGGGCAATGCGGTGGACGTCGGCCTCGGCGCCGGCACCAATCCGTCGGCGCCCTGGACCAATGACGTCAACCTGGCCTCGCTCATCGACAAGCTCAGCATCCTGCTCACCGCGGGGCAGCTTTCACCTGCCGCCAAAAGCTTGATTTACGAGCGGGTGCTGGCGGAAAAAACCAACCGGCCGATCACCGCCATTGCCATAAATCCCACAGGCAACATCACCACATTGACCAATCACGGTCTCAGCGTCGGTTCGACGGTGACCATTAGTGGCATCACCGGAGGCACTTTCAGCGGCGGCTCGATCAACGGGACGCACACCGTTTCAACGGTTCCCAGCGCGACCACCTTCCGGCTTCAGGGAGTTTATTGCACCAACATCAGCGGCATCAATTACACCTTCTCCAACGTGTCCACCCCCAATGCCTACAACAACACCAGCCCCACGGACATGGACAAGCGCAACCGCCTTCGTTCGATCATTTTCCTGATCACCACCTCCGCCGACTTCTCCATCCAACGCTGATCTCCGCCATGAAGAAGACTTTCCACGCCCCCTACATCTCCCGCCGCGGTTTCCTGGAAAGGATGTCCTGCGCCGGCCTGGGTGCCGCCGCGTTCAGCAGCACCATTCGCGATCTGCGGCTCATCAATTCGGTCATGGCCGCCAACCCGCTGCCCGACTACAAAGCGCTCGTCTGCCTTTTCATGGCAGGCGGCAATGACTCCAACAACTGGATCATTCCCACCAGCACCGAGGATCACGCCGCCTACGCCGCCATTCGCGGCAATCTGACGATTCCCGTGGAGAACGTGCTGCGGATGCGCACCGGTACGGGAGGATCGGCGCCGGATTACGTTGATGCCACCGGCAGAACCTTTGGCTTCCATCCCGGTTGCACCGGATTGAGCACGCTTTTCAACGAGGGCAAGGTGGCCACCATCCACAATGTCGGTTCACTGGTGCGCCCGATCACGCGCGCTGATTATCTGGCCAACTCGTCAGGCAGCCGCCCGCCGCAACTTTTCTCGCACAGCGACCAGGTGACGCAGTGGGAGACCTCGCTCCCCGACCAGCCGCCCTCGACGGGCTGGGGCGGGCGTGTCGCTGACCTGCTGAATGCCACTTACAACAACACGGGGCAGATATCGATGTCCATCTCCGTGAATGGCGCCAACACCTTTGAGGTGGGGCAGCTCGTTTCCCAATATCATGTCTCGACAGCCGGGGCGGTCACCCTTTCCAATCTCACCGGCGAGCGGCTGCAGGCGGTCAAGGACCTGCTGGCCCTGAACCATCTCAACATCCAGCGCCGTGTGCTGGCCGACGTCACGCTCAACGCGATTGAGACGGGCGACCTGCTGAACAACGCCATCGGCGAGACCGCGGAGGATTCCTACTGGACCACCGCCTTTCCCGCCACCGCTCTGGGCAACCAAATGAAAATGATCGCCCGCCTGATCAAAGCCAGCGGGGATTTCAGCATGAAGCGCCAGATCTTCTTCTGTTCCATCGGCGGCTTCGACACCCACACCAACCAAGTCACCAACCCCACCAATCCGGACACTATCAACGTGCTCACCGGCACCCACAACAACCTGCTCACCCAGGTCAGCGAGGCGATGTTCGCGTTCCAGCGGGCCATGGAGCAGATTGGCACGGCGGGCAGAGTGACGACCTTCACGGCAAGTGATTTCAACCGCACCATGCCGACCAACAGCCAGGGTAGCGACCACGGCTGGGGGGGGCATCACGTCATCATGGGCGGCGGGGTGAATGGCGGCCGGACTTATGGGATGTTCCCGGTGCATGCCATCAACGGTCCCAATGACACCAGCACCGGCCGCTGGATCCCGACGACGGCGGTGGATCAGTACTGCTCCACGCTGGCAAAGTGGTTCGGTGTGAGTCCGTCTGACCTGACCTCCATTTTTCCCAACATCAGCCGCTTTGCGACGCCGGATCTTGGGTTTATGGTTTGAGAATGAAGCGCCGGCTGCTCGCCCTGCTGTTTGTTCTCCTTGCTGTTGGGGCTGGTCTCTGGCTGGCGTCCTCGGGGGATCGTGCGCCGTCCCCGCCTGCGCCCGTTGCCGCTCCCGCGGCACCGCCTTCGATTCCCGCCGCGCCTGAGGCACCCTCTGCCTCCCCAGCAGCCGTGGCGCCGCCAGCCTTGCCCGAGCCAGTTCCCGCCGATCTGCCTCCGCGCATGAGCGAGCCCGGATCAGCCCAGGCGCTGCGCGCCAATTTGCCTCCGCCTGATCCGCTGGCCGAGGACCCGGCGCAGCAGGAAGCGGAGGCGATTGCGCTCAACGTGCGCCAGTTCATGCTGCGTTTCGGCGGCAATCCCGTCGGCACCAACAGCGAGATCGTGAAGCAGTTGAATGGCGGCAATCCCAAGAGCGCGCGTTATTTGCCGGCTGAGCTGCTCCGTCTGAACGATCAAGGCGAGCTGCTCGATCGCTGGGGCACGCCCTACTTTTTCCATCAGGAGGCTGCGGACAAAATGGAGGTGCGGTCGGCCGGGCCTGATCGTCAACTTTACACGACAGACGATCACATCGCGCGGTAGGCAGGAGAAGGGCGGGCGGCCCTACTCCCGCGCAAAGCGGTCATCCGTCAGGGTTTTCAGAAAGGCGATCAAGGCAGCCTTGTCATTCGGCTCCAAACGCAGGCCGCCGTCGGGATGCTTGGCCAAATTGGGATCGAGGGTGTCCGTGCGCTGCACGCCCTCGCTGTAGTGATCCAGCACCTCCTCCAGCGTGGCGAAGCGTCCGTCGTGCATGTAAGGCGCGGTCACGGCGACGTTGCGCAGGCTGGGTGTGGCAAAGCTGCCGCGGTCGAGGGCGATGCCGCTCGAAAGGAAGCGTCCCAAGTCGGACTCATCGATGGCCAGGCCGTTGTTGCGAAACTGGTGGTCCGTAAACAGCGGACCGCCATGGCAGTGAAAGCAATCGCCGCCAAGGCTGCCGAGACGGGGTTCGCGTTCGGTCATGAACAGGTCAAAGCCGCGCTGCTCCAGCTCAGTCAGCTTTTCCTCGCCGCGCATGGCGCGGTCGAATTTTGAATCCTGCGACAAACGCGAGAGAAGAAAGTTCTCCAGCGCCAGTGCCAGCCGCTCGGATGTAATTTCGCTGCTGCCAAAGGCTTCGTTGAACAGACGCGGATAGACTTCAGTGGCACGCAGCTTTGCCGCCACCTGCTCCAGCGACGCGTCCATTTCCTTGTGGTCTTCGATGGGCTGCAGCACTTGGTTGCGCAGGCCTTCAGCGCGACCGTCCCAAAAGAACGAGCGCTTCCAAGCCAGGTTGAAAAGGGGCATGGCATTGCGGTGTCCGAGGCGGCCTTCGACGCCGGCGCTGAAACGGCGTGGATCACTCAGCGCGGATTCGGTTTGATGGCAGGTGGCGCAGGCAAGACTGCCATCGCGGGACAAGGCTTTTTCGTGGAACAAGCGGCGGCCGAGTTCGACGCGTTGCGCGGTGAGCGGATTGTCCTCAGGCAGTGCCGGGGAGGGGAAGCTGGGGCTGAGAGGCAGTTGATAGGGCGTCGAAGCCGTGGGAAGGCGGGCCGCTTCGAGGCCGGTCTGGGAAGCCGGATCGCGCTCGCGCTGTGGATCGCGCACCTTCACCAGACTGAATGCGGAAACGAGGTTTTCCTTGAGCGCCTGTGCCACGGGGTCATCGTCCTTGGAGTGCGTGCTGGCACCGTCTTTGGCAAAGGAGAGCGGCCGCGGGCCATCGATGAGGGTGGCGGCGTTGAATCGGAGTTCGATCTCAACCTGGTCAGTCACTTCAAATTCGACGGGCAGGATGATGGCGGTGCGGTAAGGTTCCCGGGCCAGATGGAAGGCATAGCCGCGCGGCGTCTGGCCGGCCGCGGCGAACCGTCCTTCGAGAGCCATGAAAATGTAGCCGCCCTGCCAGCTCCAGTGCAGACCGTTGACATTGGGATTGAGCGCGTGATTGGCAGGCCAGGAGACGGGATCAGCGTCGTTCATTTTCGGTTCCAGGCCGATGTGAAAACGCAGGGCTTGATAGCGGCCGGAGGGCACGGATGCCAGGCGAAGGCGCTCGCGCGCGGTGGCGGCGTTCATCCAGCCCACGGTTTCGCGCGACAGGAACCATTGCCCATCCTGCTGCTGGAGGGCCAGACCGCTGATGAGATAGCTGAGCCGATGCACCGACCAAGTCTCCTCCGCCTGGTTGGCGGCGGCCATGGCCCCCAGGAGAAGCGGTTTGTCCGCAAGCACCGGCCGGATGACCAGATCCACCTCGCCAGCCGGAAGCGGCTTTGCCAGCAGGCAAAGCAACAGCAGTGGCAGATGGCGCCACTGGAGCAGCGTTTGCGCGTGGCTTGTCATGAGGATTTGCTTCCGATGATCATTCTACGCTGGAGCCGGGAGCAAGGCACGCTTTTTCACGGCGGCGCGGAGGCAGCGGAATCTTCCTGGCTTGACTTGCCCGGCGGGTTCACGCCACCATTCGGCCGTGCGTATCGCTTTTGTCCACGCCATGCCCGCGACGATCTGGTCGCTTTGTTTTGGTCTCATCACAGCCAACGTGCGCGGGGATGTGCCTTTGCCGGAGCGTGTGCTGAACCCGCGCACGCCTGCTGAAGCCTGGAACGTGCTGCGGCTGGTGATGGACAACGCCGGGCGTTTGGTGGAGGAGCAACGCGCGGATGAAATCACGGCGCAAATCGTGTTGTGCAGCCCGGCGCTGCGGCTTCTGGCCCAGCATGGAGTCGCGCCGGACCGGGGGCGGGAAGCCGGAAACTTCGGCGCGGAAGCGTTCATCCTGGTCAATTTGGTGGCGCGGGAAAGCATGGCGGGCAATCAAGAGGCGGCCGCCAATGCCTTGATCAAACTGCGTGCAAACCTCGACGCCCTCGCCCGCCAAGCCGGAATCGACTGGAAGTCGCAGGAGATTTTTGCTTGTCCGAGCCACCCCCAGAGCGCGAGTGAGGAGCCCGGGCTGGGGTGTTCGGAGTGCCTGCGTCAGCTCGCGCCGAGGCGCATTCCCTACAGCTTCATTTATGTCAAGCCCGGTCCGCCCGTGTTGCGGGTAGCGGCGCGAATTCAGGAGCCGCTGAAGCCGGGCGCGGCCTGCAGCGTGAGCGTGAACCTGCATCATCCCGATGGCCGGCCGGCCGGCGTCGATGATCTCCTGGTCGAGCACGCGGCGCCGGTGCATTTGCTTTTGGTGGATCCGGCCTGGCGTGACTTTCAACATCTCACCGCGGAAGCCAGCGACGAAGCAGGGCGGTTTCAGGCGGAGTTTGTGCCCGCGGCGGATGGGGATTACCGGCTTTGGACCGGCGTGGTTCCGGTGGTCACCGCGCTGCAGGAATTTCATGCGGCGACCTTGCCCGGCGCCGGAGCGCGGAGCGCGGTTCAAACGGGTCCAGGGGAGGCAGTCACGTCCGTCGAAGTGGCGGGTTTCCGCTTCCATCTGAGTTTCCATCAAGCGGCGCAAGCCCGGGCAAACCGGGTCCAATTGATGCGGCTGAATGTGACTGAGGCGGCCACCGGCCAGCCGGTCACCCGCCTGGAACCCTTCATGAATGCCTTTGCCCACGTGACGGGCATTTACAGCGACCGGGAAACGGTGCTGCAACTGCACCCGGCCGGGGGCGACATTCTGCGCGAGGATTTGCGCGGCGGTCCGCACTTGGCCTTCAAGTGTTATCTGCCGCGGCCGGGTTTCCTACGTCTGTTTTGCGAGGTCAAAATCGACGGGAAGCGCCTCGTCGCTCCGCTGGCGGTCGAAGTGGCAGAATAAAGTCGTCAGGGCACCGGAGCCGCCTTGCCGCCGATGCACCACAGGCTGTCTCCGGTGCGGACGAAGAGGCGGCCGTCACCGATGGCAGGGGTGGCATTGATGGTGGCGTCCAGCGTGGTGGCGCCCAGGCGCTCAAATTTGGGGCCGGCTTTGATGACGATCAAATCACCCTGCTGGCTGCCGCAGAAAATCTTGCCGTCGGCTGCCACCGGGCTGCTGAAAAACTTCGAACTGCCGCGAACGCCTTCGACACGCTCTTCGTAGATGACCTTGCCGGTTTTAAACTCGACGCAGCGCAGGATGCCGCCGTCGCCGAGCAGATACATGTGGTCGCCGATCACCAGCGGCGACGGCACGTAAGGCAGGCCTTTGGGAATGTTGAACTCCACCGCGCGCGGTTTGCCGGTTGTCAGATCGAGCGCGGCCACCTCCTTCACGCCGCCGCCGGTGCCAAAGGTGCAGAAATAGAAGCCGTCTTGCACCACGCCGGAACCGAGGCTGCGCTGGCTGTAACCGGGGTTGTGCTGCCAGTTGAGCGCGCCCGTTTTGAGGTCGAGCCCCATTACGCCGCTGCTGGTGTTGGCGCAGATGATTTCCTTTTTGCCGCCCGCCAGCTCATGCACCACCGGGGTGGAGAAGGTGTTCAGGCTGTTGGGGATTTCGCGCTTCCAGATTTCCTTTCCGGTGGCGGCGTCGAGGCCGACGATGCAGGACTTCCATTTCTGCTGCTCCGGGTCCTCGGTGTACACCCGGTCCCCGCGCTGCCAGTCGAACTCGCTGCGCACGATCATGATGCCGTCAATGGTCAGGGCGGACACCCCAGTGCCGTGTTCGTGGATGTAGTCGGCGACGTGCTCGTTTTTCCAGATCAGCTTGCCCTGATGATCGAGGGCCAGCGCCTGGATGGTGGTGCCGGTGCTCCAGTTGATGTAGATGCGCGCGGCATCGATGCAGGCGGAGCTGCTGGCCAGGCTGTTGAAGTTGTGGATGTGATGCGGTTCAAAGGCCTCCTCATGGCGCCACAATTCGCGGCCATCGCTGGCGGAAAGAGCGATGATGGCGCGCTTGTTGTCGCCGGTTTCCGCGGTGACGACCACCATGTCCCCCCACAACACGGGGGAGGACCAGCCCTTGCCGAGCGGCACCTTCCAGAGCGTGGTGCTGGCGTCCACGCTGACGGGCAGGCCGCTCGTCTCGGCATTGCCAGCGCCGTTCGGGCCGCGAAAACGGTTCCAATCGGCGCCGTCAAGGAAACCGGAGAAAGACAGCGCGATGGCCAGCAGCAGGGAGGGGAGGGGGCGGGGGGCGTTCATGGAGGCAGGAATCACACCCATAAACGGCCTGAAATGTCAAATCTCACGCCGGCATGGAAACTTCCGCAACCCGCGCTTGTTCCCCGGCTTTGGCGTCTGCTATAGTCGCATCCCTTTCTTAACAACCCGCGTTACTTTGATATGGCCCAGGCAATCATGGATCCCGAAGAGGTTCGGCGCTTCGCCAAGGAGTTGAAGCGATTCAACGACGACCTCGCCGCGCGCGCGCAAGCGCTCAATTCCCGCTTCGTCAACCTCTCCGCCACCTGGCAGGACCAGGAGCACGAGAAGTTTGCGGAGGAGTTCATCAGCACGATGAAGGCGCTGAAGAAATTCACTGAGGTTTCCGAGCGGCACACGCCTTTCCTGCTGCGCAAAGCCCAGCGCATTGAGGAGTACCTGAACCAGCGTTGAAGGGAAAGCGGCAAACGCTTTGAGCGGTCCACCCCATCCAGCATCCCCCATCCGTCATGCAAGAAGCCCGCGTCCGCTCCATTGATGTTCTCAGCAGTTGGCGCTCCAATCTGATCGTGTTTCAGACCAAAACGCGGCGCGGTGTGGCGCAGATCCTCGACGAGGTCAAGCGCTTGCGCCTCTGGCTGGAGACCGTGCAGCGACCGCACTGGGAGATGGAGATCAAAAAACGCTCGCGCAAGCTGGACCAGGCCAACCAGGAGCTCATCACCGCCCGCTTTTCGACGCTGCGCGCCACGCTCATGGTGCAGGAGCAGGCCTTGCGCAAAGCCAAGGCAGCCCTTGCCGAAGCCGAGGACAAGCTGCGGAAAACCAAGCGCTGGTGCCAGGAGTATGACCGGGTCGTCGGTCCGCTGGCCAAGAAGCTCGAAAACTTGCATTACTACCTCGAGCATGATCTGCCCAAAGGCATTCATTTGATGGAACAGCTCGTGCGGGCTTTGGAGGGCTACGCTCAAACCACTCTGGACAGTTCCACCCCGTCAGCGGCGGACTGATTGCCCAAAAACGACCATGCACCGCGTTTCCGCCTCCACCATCGACGAAGCCGTCAAAGAACTGATGGCCGAATGGGCGCACACCCGTGATTACTGGCGCGATCAGCAGGCGCTTGCATTTGAGAAGGATTTCCTCGAAAAGCTCCCCGCCTTCGCCACCCAGGCGAGGAACGCGGCGGAGGAGATCGATGCTGTGTTTCGCAAAATCCAGTCCGACTGTTCCGCCCAAACCTGAGCCCTGATTTTTCCCTTGAGCGCCTGTCAAACCCTCGACCTCCTCCAGCAACTGCGCCACCAAGCCGCCGACATCGCCTCGGCCGAGCAAGCGCTGATCAAAGACCTGCGCACGCGCCGCTTTGCCGTTCAGAGGCGGAAGGAAACCGCGCAGGAAACTCAGCAAGCCCGCCTGGATGCCGCGCGCCATGAAATCGAGGCTGCCATTCACGCCAAGTCCGACTGGCTCCGTCAAAAATATGAGCAGCGCCGTCAGCGCGTCGAGCGCGTCACCAGCACGGCGCGCCGCAACTTGGCGAAACGGGTCGAGGAGGAGCGCTCGCGCTACCTCGGCCGCTTGCAGTTTCGCAAACGCAAGGCCGAAGCCGCGCACCAGACCGAGTGGGGGCGCATCGAGACGCGCCTCGCGCAGTGGGAGGAAGGGCTGGTCGAGGTCGCGCAGAAGCTGCGGCTGCTGGAAAAACGCGCGCGTATCGCACTCGGCAGCCACGGCAGCTTGAGGGCGCTCCTGCCGCCCGCCGCCGCGCCCGCCGCCAGCGCGGAGGCGGGCACCGAATCGCGCGACACGCTATTGGCCACGCTCAACCGCCAGGTCGGGGAGGGCGAGGAGCATTTGCGCGCCTCGTTGACGAAGCCGTTGCCCGGCCTTTTCCGCACCGTGCCGCTGGCTGCCGCGCTCATTGCCGCGCTTGCCATCGGCGGCATCATCGTGGCCGCGCTCTGGCCTTCGCCGGACGCCGCGATTTGGGGTGCTGTTGCCGGATTGGGGCTGGCAGTGCTGGCTTGGCTGCTGCATTTGGCTGCCGGCACCCAACTGCGTCCTGCGGCCAAAAGCCTTGCGGCGTCGATCGCAACCGCCCGCGCCACCGAGTCTGCCATCCTTGGCAGCCTCAACCAGGTGAGGGGAAAGGAGAAAACCCGCCTCGATGAGCAACTCGAAATTGAGCGCGCCGCCATTCAAAAAGAGTGGGACAATGTCGATCAAATTGCCGCCCAGTTTGAAGCGCGGGCACGGACCAAGCTCGCTGAGCAACCGCAGCGCGTGCTGTCCAAAATCGCCCGCGTCCTCGATCATCGTTTGCTCGCGATTGAAAACGACCGGGCCAAAAGTGTGGCCGCGGTGGCGCGCGATCTCTCCAGCGGCTTCTCGGGCGCCTCCGGCAGCTTTGAGGGCGATTTGGCGAAGCTTGCAGGAGAGGAGTCCGAACGCCAGGCCGTGCTGAGCGCCGGCTGGCAGAACGCGGTGCTGCCGCTGCATCAGCGTCTGCTCAACCTGCAAACCGACCCGTCGTTGCGGCGGCAGATTTGGACGGAAAACAGCATCGCTGCCTGGCTGCCGCCGGCGGTTTTCCCGGAGCGTGTTCGTCTTGGCGAGATGGCGATTGATCTGGCCGCGCGCGAAGGCGGCCTGCCTCAGAGCTCCGAGTTGACGCTGCCCAATGGCGACACGCGGTTGAGCCTGCCGCTGACGCTGGGTTTTCCGGACTGCGGCAGTTTGTTCATTGAGACTGACGGTCCTTGTGATGAAAAAGTCGCCGCGGTTTTTAATCAGGCCATTCTCGCCATCCTCACCGCCAGCCCTGCCGGCAAGGCCGCTTTCACCATTCTCGATCCCGTTGGTCTGGGACAAAATTTCGCCGGTTTGATGCACCTGGCCGATTACGAGGAGCAGCTCATCAATCGCCGCATTTGGACTCAGCGCGACCAGATCGACGAGCGGCTCGCGGAGCTGAATGAGCACATCGAGAAAGTCATCCAGATGTACCTGCGCAACGAGTACGAGACCATCACGCAATACAATGAGCAGGCTGGTTCCGTCGCGGAAAAATATCACTTCCTGGTGATTGCCGATTTTCCGGCCAACTTCACCGAAACGTCGGTGCAGCGCCTGCAAAGCATCGCGCTGACGGGCGCGCGCTGCGGCGTGTTTGTGCTGATGCATTGGAACCGTCAGCAGAAGGCGCCGGAGGGGTTTGTGCCGGAGGAGTTCCGCCAGGAAGCGCTCAATCTGCGCCTCACCGCGCAAGGTTTCATCGCGGACGAAACGCTCGCCCAAGCCGGCGCTGCTGTAGTGATCGATGCCCCACCCGCGGCGGACTTGGAGCTCGCCCTCGTTCACCGCATTGGCAAAGCCAGCGTCGATTCCAATCGCGTCGAAGTGCCCTTTGAAACCATCGCCCCCGCGCCCGGGCGTTTGTGGCAGGACAGCACCACGCATGAGTTGCGCGTGCCCATCGGCCGCACCGGCGCCACCAAGCTGCAGTACCTCGCCATCGGCAAGGGCACCCGCCAGCATGCGCTTTTCGCCGGCAAGACCGGCTCCGGCAAATCCACCCTCTTCCACGTCATCATCACCAACCTGTCGCTGCATTGCAGCCCGGACGAGGTGGAGTTCTATCTCATCGACTTCAAGAAGGGCGTCGAGTTCAAGTGCTACGCCGAAAACCAGCTCCCGCATGCGCGGGTCATCGCCATCGAGTCGGATCGCGAGTTCGGTTTGTCCGTGCTGCAGCGCGTTGATGATGAGCTCAAACGGCGCGGTGATTTGTTCCGCGCGCTGGGCGCTCAGGACATTGCCGGCTACAAAAAAGCCGGGGGCAAGGAGCCGATGCCGCGCAGCCTGCTCATCATCGACGAGTTCCAGGAGTTTTTCGTCGAGGACGACACGGTGGCGCAGAACGCGTCGGTTTTGTTCGACCGCATCGTGCGGCAGGGGCGTGCCTTCGGCATTCATGTGCTGCTCGGCTCGCAGACGCTCGGCGGCGCTTACACGCTGGCGCGAGCGACACTTGGCCAGATGGTGATCCGCGTCGCGCTTCAATGCAACGAGGCGGATGCGGCGCTCATCATGGATGAAAACAATCCGGCGCCGCGCTTGCTCACACGCCCCGGTGAGGGCATTTACAACGACGCAGCGGGCGCGGTCGAAGGCAACAGCCCGTTCCAGGTGGTGTGGATCGGCGATGAGACGCGCGACCGTTACTTGGAGCAGATTCACGATCTGGCTGAGCAGCGGGACATGGATCGAGAACCTCCCATCGTCTTCGAAGGCAACGCGCCTGCCGACGCCGCGCAAAACAATCGCCTGGCGGCAGCCTTGAAAAAGCCGGCCGGCCAAGCGCCGGCCATCCCGGTTGCCTGGCTGGGCGCGCCGAACTCGATCAAAGGCCCCACCGAGGCCGCCTTTCCGCGCCAGAGCGGCAGCCACCTGCTCATCGTCGGCCAGCGCGAGGATGCGATCATCACCATGCTCGGGCTCGCGCTCATCGCCCTGGCTGCGCAGCACGCGAAGGAGGGCGCCAAGCTCTATTTTTTCCACAGCGCCGCGCCCGGCACGGCGGATGCCGCTTTCCTGGAGGACTTGTTTCCCCGCCTGCCGCAGGCTGTCACCGTCGTGCGCGCGCACGAGGTGCAAACCGCGATGAGAGAGATTCACGACGAACTGCAGCGCCGCAGCAGCGAAGGTATGGTGGAGACGCCGCCGGTGTTCGTGTTTGTGCATGGGCTGCACAAGTTCAAGAAGCTGCGGCATGAGGATGACATGGACTTTTCCTTCAGCAGCAGCGATGAGGACAGCGGGCCGAAGCCGGGAGCGATGTTCAACACGCTCGTCACAGAGGGCGCGGCGCTCGGCATGCATTTGATCACCACGCTCGACACCTACAACAACGTGTCGCGCTGCCTCAGCCGCAAGGCATTGACCGAGTTTGAAATGCGCGTCGTCTTCCAGATGAGCGCCAATGACAGCGCCAGCCTGATCGACAGCACCAAGGCCTCCGATCTCGGTCTGCACCGGGCGCTGCTTTACAGCGATCAACAAGGCACGCTGGAAACCTTCCGGCCTTACGCCCAGCCGCCCAAGGGGTGGATGGAGCAAGCTGGCGCTGACCTGAGCGCTCAGCGCTGAACCCGGGCGTCGCCGCCCTGCATCAAGGCCTGGACCTCCTGCAGCGTGGCCATGCTGGTGTCGCCGGGCGTGGTCATGGCCAGCGCGCCATGGGCCGCGCCGAGTTCGAGCGCGCGTTGCGGATCATCGTCTGCGAGCAGCCCATGAATGAGTCCGGCGACGAAGCTGTCACCCGCGCCGATGCGGTCGAGAATGTCGAAGCGCGGGTAGTCGCGGCTGCGGAAAAATTCGCCGCGATGCCAGGCCAGCGCGCTCCAGTCATTGACGCTGGCGGTGTGGACGCGGCGCAGGGTGGCGGCGATGGTTTGCAGGTTGGGATACTCGCTAGCGAGCTTTTCCATCAGCGGACGGAGCGCGTCGCATTCATAGGAAAACAGGTCGCCCGAGTCGGGATCAAACTGGCGGGCCTTGGGCGGGCAATCGGTGAGCACGCCGATCATGACGTCGATGTAAGGGGCCAGGCGATGGTTGAGATCCTGGGCGGCGGCAAAGCCGCCGCGCTCCTGCCAGAGGGAGGGGCGGTAGTTCAGGTCATAGGAGACCGTGGCGCCGTGGCGTTTGGCGGCTTCACAGGCTTCGATGGCGGTTTCGGCGGTGCTTTCCGAAAGCCCGGCAAAGATGCCGCCGGTGTGCAGCCAGCGGCAGCCTGTGCTGGTGAAGAGGTGATCCCAATCGAAGTCGCCCGGCTGGATTTGCGAGGCTGCGCTGTGGCCGCGGTCCACGCTGCCTTTGGCGCCGCGCACGCCGAAGCCGCGCTCAGTGAAGTTGACCGGATTGCGCACCCGGCGGCCCATGCCGTCGTAGGGCACCCATTTGACGAAGCTCGTGTCCACCCCGCCTTGCAGCATGAGGTCTTCAATGAGGCGGCCGATCTCGTTGTCGGCGAGCGCGGTCAAAATGCCGCTGCGATGCCCGAAACACCGGCGCAGGCCGCGGGCGACGTTGTACTCGCCGCCGCCCTCCCAGGTGGTGAACTGGCGCGAGGTGCGGATGCGGCCTTCACCGGGATCGAGCCGGAGCAGGACTTCGCCGAGAGAGAGGATTTCGATGGACATGGCGGCGTGATTTTTTGACAGGATTAACGGGATTAGGGTGGATTGACGGGATTTGAAGCGAGACTTCAGGCGGTGGCTGTGGCAGCGCGGCGGGCGCGCTTGCCGGAGGTGAGGTGCTGCTGGAGGAGGACCTCGGCAAAAAGCAAAACCAGCAGGGCCAGCAGCAGCGGCTGCCAGATTTCAACGCCGTGGCGGCGATCGCGGTCGAGACGCTGGTAGCTGTCGAAGTCGCTGACTGTCTGGGCGCCGAGACGGCTGGCGAGGTCGCTCATTTCCGCTGCGCTCAGGACCGCCAGGTCGGATTCGGCCGGGTCGAGATTGACGGCGATGCGGCGGGTGGATTTGGGATCGTTGAACGAACTGCCCGCAGGCTGCCATTGCCAGAGCCCGGCCTGCATCAGGGGCGGGAGAGTCAGGGTTTCTCCAGTCGCGTTGAGATCCTGCTTTTCTCCAAACGGATCCGTCAAAACCAGAGATTGCTGAGTTTGACTGGCGTCGAGAGCCAGCACCGGGGCGCTGCCAACGAGGTAAGCGCTGCTTTCGGTGTCCTGGGTGGCCAGCCAGGCGGTGAGGCGCTGGGCCAGCGGCACGAACCAGGGCTGCAGCGGCAGATTGGACCAGCCGGGCCGAAACGGGATGGCGCTTTGGATGGCCAGGCCGCGGCCGAGCGGGCGTTCGACGAGCAAGGGCACGGCGCGATCCAGGGAGGCAATGACGCGCGCGTCCTGGCCCTGCGGCTCCAGTTTCCACCAGTGCTGAATCTCGCCATCGGGCAGGCGGCCGGCGCGGGGATCGTTGAAATAGATCAGGGCCGGATGGGTGAAGCGGGCGCTTTGCAGGCGGGCGGGGAAATCGATGTTCTCGATGTGCGCCTGGCTGGTGACGGTGGCGGGCCAGAAGGCCGCCTCCTGGCCGAGTTCACGCTGCCACTGCGCGGGGTCGGCGCTCTCCGCGGGCAGCAGCAGAACCCCGCCGCCATTTTCGGCAAAGCGGCGCAGGATTTGAAACAGGCTGCCGATGGGGCGCTGCAATCCGCCCACCACAGCGACGCGGGCGCCTGCAAGATCCGACTCCTTCAAGCGCTTCGCCTCGACGGTGCGCGTGACGATGAGGTCACGCAGGTTGGGGATGGCGGCGCCGCGATGCGGGGTGAGAGCGAGGTTGAGGAAATCGAGCGACCCGGCCAGCGCGGAGCTGCCGGGAGAGCCTTCGATAAGAACCACGGGCAGTTGATCGCGCACTTGCAGCACGCTGTGAAAGACGTTGTCGTCAGTGAAGCTGTCGCCTTCCAAGCGCACGGTGAGCGCGTGGTCGCCAAGGGTGTCGAAAGCGTGGGTGAAGTAGAGCGAGGCCTCACCCGCGGGCGGGATGGAAATGCGCGCGGAGCGCAGGCGGGCGCCGTCCGCCTCCAAGTGCACGGGCACATCCTGCCAGGGCCGCTGGCCGTGGTTTTGCAGCCGCAGCTTCAGCGCCACTGTCTGGCCGGGAGCGACCAACTGGGCCGACAGATCCGCGGCGGCGATGGCGAGGTTTTCGCTGAGCTGGGCGGGGATTTGATAAAGCGTGAGCGCGGGGCGCGAAGCTTCTTCCTCGCTGCGCCAGCTCGCGATCGCGGGCAGGGAAGCGCCGGTCAGCAGCGGCTCCCAATCGGACTTTTGAAAATCGCTCACGATGAGGATTTCCTTGCCCGTGTTGACGGCTTTTTGAGCGGCGGCGAGCGCGGCTTGCAGGCTGTCTTGCAGCGACACCGGACCCTGCGCGGCCGATACGTCGGTGAGTTCGCTCGCGAGCAGGTCCAAAGTGGTGGCAGGGCTGCCTTGCAGCGGACGCGGACGGCCGCCGATGCGCAGCACTTGCGCATCCGAACCGCGCGGCAGGGACTCCAGGACGCGTGTCAGATCGGCGCGCGCCTGCTCGATCGCGGTGGAGCCCGTGCTGCTGGGAGCGCGCATGGAGAAGCTGTCGTCGAGCAGCACGATCAGCGAGGACTTGCCAAAGCCGGGAAGCTGGCGCAGCGCGTTGAGCACCGGCCGCGCCAGGCAGAGGGCGAGCACGATCGGAATGGCGATGCGAATGAGCAGCAGCAGCCATTGCTCGATCTGCATCCGGCTCTTTTTCTGCTTCAGCACCTCATGCAGCAAGTGCATGGCGCCCCAGGGAATGGTGACGATGCGCCGCCGGTTGAGCAAATGAATGATCAACGGAATCAAAAAAGCCGCACCGCCGGCCAGGAGAATGGGAGTCAAAAAACTCAACGCAGGGAACTAGCACGGACGCTCCCAACCGGCATCTTTTTTCTGGCCCGCAAAACCGGAGCACGGGCGCCCTCGCCCGTCGCAGGAGGCGCCCCCGCCTCCTGCCCCTCCCCCAACCGGCGCAGCCGCACTTCCCCCTCACCCGCCTCCTGCCTCATGACGACCGCCGGCGACACGCCGCCCTTCCCCCCACTGGGCTCCACCATGCCCTCACCGCCCAAAAGCATCGCGGCGGCGCCGCCCACCGTTGAGATTGCAGGCGGGGGCGACTGCAACAACGGGCGAGGGCGCCCGTGCTCCAGGCTGAACCCCTCACAATGCCCGCTCAAGCGGGACGGGTTGATCCGGGCGTCTAGCTTGCGTCCGGCCGCGCGCAATCCACCGCGTAGCGGCCCCGGCGTTCAGCCGGCTGGACGGCGGGCAGGGTTTGGGTCACGCAGCCGCTGAACACCGCCTCCACCCCGTGCCGGCGCACGGCTTCGAACGTCGCCAGATCCCGGCAGCCCAGGGGAAAACCCTGCTGCTTCACCAAGTCCCGCAGCCGCCGCCAGCGCGCCGTGGTCAGGGCGCGCAGGCAGCGCGGGTCCAGGTGCATGCCGATGAGGACGGCACGCACACCGGGAGGCGGCAGAAAGAGGACCGACCACCACCCGCAGAGCGTCACGCAGGCGCCTTCGGGCCAGGTTTTCGGCTGGTCGCGTGGAACGACCTGGCTCACCCCAAACCAGCGCCGGGCCGCTTCCGTTTGGATGTCATCGCCAAGATTCGGCGTGTTCGTGGCAAGGGGCACAT
>CAZKMS010000006.1:21853-70134 GCA_964553805.1 uncultured Verrucomicrobiaceae bacterium | reverse complement strand
AGGCGTAGCGGGATTGCAGGCGTTTGACGGCCTGGGCGGTCTTGGTGGCCCAGTTTTTGATGCGCTGGGCTTCGTCGAGCACGACAATGTCGGGGCGGAGGTGTTCGTTGATGTCGAGGCTGTCGGAGACGACCTGCTCGTAGTTGACGATGGTGAAGAAGGGCGGGCTACTATCGGCGTAGTATTTCGTGCGGACGGTGCGCGGACCGAAGACGAGTTGGTGGCCGAGCGTGGTGAATCTGCGGATTTGCTCCTCCCACTCGGTCTTGAGCGAGGCGGGGGTGACGACGAGGACGCGCCGCGCTTTCCCAAGGTGGTGGAGCAGGGCGCAGGCGGCGACGGCTTGGATGGTTTTGCCGAGGCCCATTTCGTCGGCGAGCAGGACGCGCTCTCCGAAGGCGAGGTGGAGCATGCCCTCGCGCTGGTAGGGGTAGAGCGGATGGAGGGTGACGTGCTCGGGGTGGCGGCCCTCGACGACGCCGGTTTCGTAGTCGCGGCGCAGCGCCCGGCGCTCGGCGGCGCGGTGGCGGGATTCGAGGAAGGGGGCGATGTCCTGGGAGAGGCGGATTTTTGGGTGGCGGCGGAGTTTGTCGAGGGCTTGGCCGGGATCGTCGGCGATGAGGACGGCGGCGGAGTTGAAGAGCGGTTTGAGGGAGGCGGGGAGTTTCGCGGCGTTGCGCTCGATGCGGAGGGTGTCGTGGCCGGGGACGAGGTCGATGCGGGGGGAGCCGGATTTGGTGGCAAGATGGTAGTCGCCTTTGTGGCGGCGCTTGAGGTGGATGAGGGTGGCCTCGACGTGTTTGCAGGTGCCGAGGCCAGCGGTGCGAAAGTCGGGGCAGGTGCAGGAAAAGGCGCGCTCCGTCAGATCGCGAATTTCAACCTGATAGGTCATGCCGCTGGGGGATTTGACGGCGAAGGTGGAGAAGATGGGATGGGAGTCGCCGAGCGGGCGGATGGCGTGCTTTTCATCGCGGGCGCGCTGGATGCGGCGCAGGATTTCCTGCTCGTCGGTGCTGCGCCAGTCGCCGGCGGGTGGCAGAACAGATGCCGGCGAGGGTTTTTTCTTGGCGCGGCGGGCTTTGTTTTTCGAACGAGTGAATGAGTCGCTGACAGGCATTGACGAATGTTGGACCAGCCTGGCTGCCGGCTCAATGCTCAATTGGGCGGCGGGCGGTGAAGCTGCCGGGCGTCCTTCAGGTGTGGGACGGAATCATTGGGACCTATGGCTTTCGTTACGGTTGACAGCAATTCCCCGGCATTCATTTGTCATCGCCCGCACCCGCTGCTAGAATCCGGCCTGATGCGACTCGACCGTCTCCATGTCGAAAAAACCACCTTCGCGGAGGCCGATGCGGCGAATGGCTGGCAGACTTGGCGTCACCGCACGCCGCGCGAGCGGCTCGAAGCATTGGAAAGCCTGCGCCTGCTGCGCATCCCCCGTCTCCCCGATGGATCTTTACCCCGACTTCAGAGACTTCATATCGTTGTTGAACGAGGAAGCCGTTGAATACATCGTTTGCGGCGGCTATGCCGTCACCTGGCACGGATACCCGCGCTACACCGGGGATATTGACATCTGGATTCACGCCACTGAGGAAAATGCGGCGCGCATGATGCGGGTTTTGGAGCGTTTCGGAGCCGGCGGCGTTGGAATCACGGCGGAAGACTTTTTGGATGACCGGTTGGACGTGTTGAAGATGGGCCGCGAACCCATCCGCATCGACATGATGACCAAAATGAAAGGCTTGGAGTTTGCCGCCGCGTTCGCCGGCAAGGAAACGCATGATTCCGAGGGCCTGCCGGTTTTCTTCCTCAATCTCGCCGATCTCCGCAGGGCCAAACAAGCGGCCAACCGCCCGAAAGACCAGGATGATTTGCTGCACCTGCCACCCGCGCCGCGCGGCCGGGGCCGCAAAAAGTGAGTCCCTGGCATCCAGACGGTGAGCTGGCGGTTTGTGCCACACTTGGCGCGCTGCGCCGGCGTTTGCCTCACTCCACGTTCTGAATCTGCTCGCGGATCTTTTCCAGCTCGGTTTTGGCGGCGACGACGTGGTGGGCGAGCTCGGCGTGATTGGCTTTGGCGCCCATGGTATTGAATTCGCGGCCGAACTCCTGGGTGAGGAAGTCGAGCGGGCGGCCGACGGGACCGCCGGCGGCGAGGTTTTGCCGGAACTGCTGCAGGTGGCTGCCGGCGCGCGCGATCTCCTCGGAGATGTCGCAGCGGTCGGCGTAAAGCGCGATTTCCTTCACCAGGCGCTCATCGTCGAGCGGCAGGTCAAGACCCGCCTCCGTCAGGCGCTGCCGCAAGGCGGCGCGGTGACGTTCGGCCACCTGCGGCGCCAGCGCGCGGATGCGTTCGAGCAGGCTGGCAATCTCGTCCAAGCGCGCCGTCAGATCCGCCCGCAGGTGCTCGCCCTCGGCCTCGCGCATGGCGATCATGGCGCTGAGCGCGGCTTCCAGCGCGGTGCGCACCGGTTCGGGGTCGAAGGCGGCGGCAGCGGCCTCGTCGGGAGCGGCCTGGGTGACACCGGGCAGGCGCAGCAGATCGGAGAGGGTGAGCTCGCCGCTGACACCGAGACTGGCGCCGAGCGCGCGCGCCTGCTCGACGTAGGCCGCGGCGGCGGCGGCATCGAGCCGCACGGCGCTGCTGCTGTTCTTGGCGCTGTCCGCCGCGCGCAACTGCACCTGCACCCGGCCGCGCGCGACGCGCGCCTGCACGCGCTGCTTGAGATCGGCCTCCAGCTCCGCGCTGGCCAGCTCGCGCGGCAGGGAGAGCGCCACCTCGAGGTGCTTGCGGTTCACCGAGGCGCATTCCACCACCCAGCCGGCGGCCTCGCCGCGTCCAAAACCCGTCATGCTGCGAATCATGGGCGCATTGTGGGCGGATTCGGCGGCAAGCCAAGGGAAAGAAAAAAACGGGCGCGCCGCCGCGCAAATCCGTTGTAGCCCGGTTTGCGTGCCATCATCACGACAGGCGTCTCACAGCCGCCGCAGCAGCACGCCCGTCAGCAGGATGCCGAGCGCGCTCCAGACGAACCAATGGCTGATGGAGCGCGATTGCATCACGGAGGCGAGTCCTGCGGTGACGGCGGTGGATTGGTAACCTGCGAGGGTCTGGATGGACTCAGGCACTTGGCCGTCGAGGCGGTACTCGGCAGGGTAGGGGACGTGGTGGTGTTTCACCTCCAGCTTGTCGTGGTCTTTGTCGTGCAAGCGCAGGCTGAGGTGTTTGCGGGCGCCGATGGGAATGTGGGCCTCGTAGCGGCCGAGGCCGGTTTCGGTCACGGCGACGGCGGCGGTGGCGCCGTTTTCGTCCAGGGCTTGCGCGTCCCACTGAATGCGGGACACGGGCGCGCCGGACTCGTCGCGACGCTCGATCTTCAGCACCCAGGTGTCCTCGATGACTTCGCTTTTGACGTCGAGACCTTCGACATCCCGCTTGCGCAGGACGCCGCGCAGCACCTGCGCCCAGAATCGCCCGCAGCCGTCCCAGGCGAGCCATTCGCCGCCCCAGGCCTCGGTGAGATCGCCGGTGTAGGCCAGGCCGATGCCGAGCCCGAAGCGGCCGACGGCCAGCAACGGGTCGCCATTCTCCGCGCCCAGCAGCACCTGCGCGGCGGGTTTGGCCTCGGTCATGACGTAACCCAGGGCGACTGGAAGGCCTTCCGCTTCGTAGCCGGCGAGCATGGGGTGCTCGGTGACGCCGAGGTGAAGGAAGACGCCCTCCTGCACGGCGCTTTTGGAGGCTTGGGTGGTTTCTTTGGTGAAGATTTGCGGGAGGGAGGCCGGATCGTCGCTTTCGTAATAACGGCCGCGGCCGGCCTCGGCGATCTCCTGCAGCAGCTCGCGCGCGGCGCCGTCGCCCAGAGCGACGGTGGAGACGGTGACGCCGCTGTCGGTGAGCTGGCGCACGAGGCCGATGTGGTCCGCCTCCTGGGTCTGGCCGTCGGTGAGGCAGATCATGTGCTTCACTTTGGCGGTGGTGCGGTCGAGGATTTCCTTGGCCGCGACCATGCCGGAGTACATGAAGGTGCCGCCGCCTTCGGCGATGGAGTCGATGGCGGCTTGGATGGTGCCCTGCTGGGAGGCAGAGGTCATGTCGCAGACGACCTGGGCGTCGCCATCAAAGGCGATGACGGCGATTTGATCCTGCGGGCCGAGCAATTCCGCCGCGGCTTTGGCGGCTTGGCGCGCCATTTGGATGGGCAGTCCGGACATGGAGCCGCTGCGGTCGATGACCAGGGCCATGGCGAGCGAGGGTTTTTCCTTTTCCTTCTCATAGCGCGACACGAGGGGAAGCACCTCTTCGACGGGGGATTTGTAGTAGCCGCCGAGACCGAAGCTGTTGTCGCTGCCGGTCATGATGAGGCCACCGCCGAAGTCGGCGACGTAGCTGCGCAGGAGATTCATCTGGCGCGGAGTCATGTCGGTGGCAGCGATGTCGGCAAGCATGACGGCGTCAAACGCTCCCAGGTCCTCCATGCCGGCGGGCAGGCCGCGCTTGCCGCGCAGGTCCACATCGAAGTCCTGCTCCTTGAGGGCGCGGGTGAAGGAGCGCATCTTTTTCTCGTCCTGATGGATGATGAGCAGGCGCGGCTTGCCCTGCACGGTGATGGTCTTGGTGGCGTGGTTGTTGATGGGAAAGTGATCGCGCTCGGGCACGATCTCGGCGCCCCAGACGCTGGGGCCGGGGTTGGTCATCTCGGTGTCGAACCACACCCGGGTCTGCTCGCCCGCTTTGAGCGCGACGGGCTTTTCCTGCACGGCCACGCCTTTGTTGATGAGGCGGACTCTGGCGTTCATGTCCTGGTTGGCGCTCACGCGCGCGGTCAAACGCAGAACTTCTCCTTCGAAGGCGGTGGGCGACGCGGTTTCCAACGCGAGCATGGCGGCCTCCGGCTGGTCCAGGGACTTCACCGGGACAAAGCGCACGTCCACTCCCTCCTGCTGGAGCCGCTGCAGGGATTCGTCCAGGCCGCTGGTGGTGTCCAAGCCGTCGCTGAACAGCACCAGGCGCTTGGCCTTGCCCGAGGGAAAGGCCAGGCGCGCCGCCAGCAGGGACTCGCTGAGGCGGGTGTGCGCGCGGAAGGCGTCGTCCGCCACGCCTTTGCTCCAGTCTTCGAGCATTTGGGCGAACTCCGGCGGGGTCTTGGCGCGCAGGCCGTTGGCGAGCGCGAACAGCGAGTGGGAGTCGGCGGGGCGCAGCGATTGAATGCCGGCCTCGGCTTGCTTGAGCGCCTCTTTGGCCGCGGCCAAATCCACGGACTGCGAGACATCGATGACAAACACGAGATGCGCGTCGTCCGACTCATCCCCGGCAAAAGGCTGGCAGAGAGCGAGCGCGAGCAGGAGGACGCCGAGCAGGCGCAGGGCGAAGGAGGCGGTTTTTAGTCCGCCGGGACGATCCACCAGGGAATGCCGAAACCCCCAGGCCGCGGCGAGCAGCAGGAGCAGCCAAAGCAGGGGCGTGTAGGTGGTGAAGGTCATCCCACCTTCCTCCTGTGGTAAAGCATGGACTCGCCCACCAGGACACCGAGGGCGAGCACCAGGAGCCAGTAACTGGGAGACTGGCCGCTGGCCAGGGGCTTGGCATTGGCCTGGACGGTGTCGTTGTTCAGCAGGCTTTCGTACGGCGACAGCAGCGAGGCGGCGATGAGATGCTCGCCGCGTTGGTGAAAGCCGCAGCTCGTCACCGGACCGAAGGCGGACTGGCTGGCGGTGGCGAGGGTGGAGGGCGGCGCGTCGTCGCGCTTGGTGAGGTGCGCGGCGGCGTTGTGGACGATGACGGGAAACCAAGTGCTGAGGTAAAACTGGGCCTCGACCGGGTCCATGTTCACCACGCAGGCGGTGTGCTCGCCGTTTCGGGTCAGGTAAATGAGTGGCGGACCGCTTTCATCGGCCACCAGCACCACAGCGCCGGCGGGCGCGCTGATTTGGCAGGCGCCGGCGAAGCTCATGGACTCCACGTCGAGGTAACGCAGCAGGGGATGCTCTTTGATGAGCACCTTGGGCACGGGGGTTGGCAGCGGCTCGCCTTCGGCATGAAACATCACCGCGCTGAGATCCGCGGGCGCTTTGCCTTTGCCGAGCATGAGCCGCGCCTGCTCGGGGTCGGCGGCCAGGGTCAGGAGCTGGTCGCTGCGCTCAAAGGCGCTGACGACGTTTTGGAAGAAGTAGGGATCGCCCCCCTGCACGGTCACGGGCACGGGCTGGCGCGGCGGGACATGAAAAAGAACGGTGTTGTCGGCGGCCAAGGCGTCCGTGTGGCTGAGTCCGGCTTGCCAGCGGCCGGGCGGGGCATCGTCCAGCGTGAGGGTCACCGCCGGGTTCTCGCCGGGCTGCACGGTCACGGGGATGATTTTCAGGATGCGGTTGCTGTCCAGGTGGGTGAGCGTGATGTCGGTGTTGACGGGTTCTGCGGCGGAGGAAACCGGCACCAGGAACAGCCCAACGCGCGAGGGACCGCCGGGCACGGCGCGCAGATCGGCGCGGGCGAGGCCGAGGTTGTTTTCGGCTTTTCCCACGCGCAGCACCTCGATGTCCTGGAGCAGCGCCGGCTCGTCCAGCGCGCCGTCGGTGATGAGCAGCACGCGGGTGCCCTTCATCCATTCGTCGCCGGGCTGCAAGGCGCGCAGGGCCTGCGCGCGCGAGGGCAGCTCGGTGGGCTGGATGCGGTCCACGGCTTCCAGCAGGGATTTCCGGTGCCTCGTGGGATGCTCCAGGATGCGGGTGGTATCGGCAAAGGAGGCCACGGCGGCGCGCTGGCTGCCGTTCATGGCGACGATGAGGTCGCGCGCCTGTTTTTTGGCCTGATCGAGCCGACCGCCGGCGGACATGGAGGCGGAATGATCGACCACGATGAGCAGATCGCGGCGCTCGTCTCCCGCCAAATCCGGTTCCGCCAGAGCCAGCGCGATGGCGGCGAAGGCGAGCGCCATGAGCAGCAGGGAAAACACGTCCCGCAGGCGCTTGAGCAGGGCGGAGGCTTTTTTCTCCGTCAAAATCCGCTGCCAGAGGAAGAAGGCGGTGACCGGCTTTTTGCGGGGGCGGACCTTGAGGAAGTAGATGGCGGCCAGCGGCGCGAGGGCCGCGAGCGTCCAAAGGAAGGCTGGAGCCAAAAAGGTCATGCCACGAGGCCTCCGCGGCGCAAGAGGTCGGTGATGACGGTCTCAAAAGCGGTGTCCGTGGTGGTGCTCATGAAGCCGAGGCCGCGCTTGGCGCAAGTCTGGCGGAGTTGGGTGTTCCAGTCGCTGACGGCCTGCTCGTAGAGCCTGGCTTCGCGCGGCGAGACGGTGACTTTTTCGCTGCGGCCGGTTTCCACGCACTCCAGCGTCACGTCGCCCTTCCAATCGCAGCGCAGGTCGTTGTGGTCGAGCGTTTGCAGGCAGAAGACCTCGTGTTTGTGCCATTGCAGGCGGCTGAGGCCCTCCTCGAAGCCGCCGGGCAGCAGGAAGTCGGAGATCACGCAAACCAGCCCTTTGCGGCGGTGCCGCGCTTCGAACTCGCGGGCGCAGGCAGACAGATTGGTGTCGGCCCCAAAGCCCGACGCCGCCTCCAGCGAGCGCAGCAGGGGCAGCACCTGATTGCGACCCCGAGCAGGTTCCACCAGCGGGCGCAAGCGGTCGGCCAGCCCGTAAACGCAGAGACGATCCAGCGAGTTGAGAGCGATGTAACCGAGCGCGGCGGCGAGTTGTTTGGCGTAAGTCTGCTTGGAGGCCATGGAGGGGCTCAGGTCGAGCAGCAGGTAGATGGTGGCGTCCTCCTCCAGCTCGAACAGCTTGATGAGCAGGGACTCGAACTTGGCGTAAACGCGCCAGTCGATGCTGCGGTAGTCGTCGCCGAGGGAGTACTGGGCGTAGTCGGCGAAGGTGATGCCCGCGCCTTTTTTGGTGCTGCGGCGGTCCGACTGGAGCGAGCCGCCGAGGATTTTGCGGGCCAGGAGGTAAAGCGACTCCAGGCGGCGGATGAAGGCTGGATCGGTGAGCGTGGTTGCCATCGGCGGTGGTTCGTCAGAGGCCGCTTGCGTTGGTGACCGGGGGTGGCGCGTCAGTCTTTGACGCTTTGCAGCACGTCGGCGATGACCTGGTCCGTTTTGACGCCCTCCGCCTCGCCTTCGAAGGACAAAAGGATGCGGTGCCGGAGAGCGGGGGTGGCGGCTTGGGCGATGTCCTCCCGGGCCACATGGTAACGGTCGTCGAGCAGGGCGCGGACGCGGGCGGCGGCGAGGATGGTCTGGGCGCCGCGCGGGCTGCTGCCGTGGCGGACGTATTTTTTGACCTGGCCGGTGGCGTTGGGGTCGTCCGGGTGGGTGGCGCGGACGACTTTGACGAGGTAATCCTGCACGCCGCTTTCGATTGGCACTTCGCGCACCAGCTTGCCCATCTGCAGGATGTCCTCGCCTGTGGCGACGGTATTAATCTCTGGCGTGTGGCTGCCGCCGGTGCGGTTGAGGATCTCGACGAAATCCGCGTGATCGGGCACGGGGACGAAGAGTTTGAAAAAGAAGCGGTCCAGTTGCGCTTCCGGCAGCGGGTAGGTGCCGTCCTGCTCGATGGGGTTCTGGGTGGCGAGCACAAAAAACGGGCTGGCGAGCTGGTGCGAAGTGCCGGCCACGGTGACGGATTTTTCCTGCATGGTCTCCAGCAGCGCGGACTGGGTCTTCGGGGTGGCGCGGTTGATCTCGTCCGCGAGCAGCACGTTGCAGAAGACGGGGCCCTGCTGGAACTCGAACACTTTTTGCCCTGCCTTTTCCACCAGGATTTGCGTGCCGACGATGTCGGCGGGGAGCAAATCCGGGGTGAACTGGATGCGCTGGAATTTGAGGTGCAGCGCCCTGGCCAGGGTGTTGACCAGCGCGGTTTTTCCGAGGCCGGGCACGCCCTCCAGCAGCACGTGGCCGCCGCAGATAACGGCGGTGAGGACGTGGTCGATGATGTCTTTTTGGCCGACGATGAATTTGGAGACTTCAGCGCGGAGGGTTTCGAAGGTGGACTTGAAGTGGGAGACGTCGGGAGGCATAGGCTGAAAAGCTGGAAGGCTGGAAGAGGTTATTCGGGAGTGGGGGTGGAGTCGGTGACTTGCTGGATGCCTTTGAAGTACTCTTTGACGCCTTCTTTGACTTCGCTGGGGATGTCCTCGCGCTGAATGAAGCTTTCCATTTGGTGTTTCCAGACGGTTTCCCGCGCTTGGGCGGTGCGGGTGGCGTGGCCGCTGCCCTCATTGGCGGCCTCGGTGGTGGTGTCGCTGGGGCCGCTGCCTTTGATGCCGGTGAGCTGCTGCTGGTTGCTGTTGTTGAGGGCGGGATCGCTTTCCTCACGGCGGTTGGCGATGCTGCTGCTGCCGATGCCTTTGCCGCCGGGCTTGGCAAAGGGGCTTTGGCATTCTTTGTCGCCCAGGCAGCTTTGGCACTGGCTGAGGCATTGACCGAGGGCGAGGAGTTTTTTCTGGCATTCTTTTTTGGCGGCGGACTGGCACAGGCTCTGGCAGAGGCTTTCCAGCAATTGGTTGGCTTGGCTCTGACAGCTCTGGCATTGGCTGGCGTTGGGATTGGGCTGCTGGAGCTGGTTTTGCAGTTCGTTCACGGCCTGCTCCAGGGCCAGCATCTGGCGGTCCATGCCGTCCTGGCCCGGCTGGGAGCCCTGGCCGCTGCGCTGCTGGAAGTTGCGCGCGGCGGCAGCCATGCGCTGGGCGGCGGATTTGAGTTTGGCCAGCTCTTTTTGCGCCTCGGCCGGTTTGCGCGCGTCGGCGCTGAGTTTCATCTGGCGGAGCTGCTCGGCGGCTTTGCGGTAGTTTTGCTCGGCGAGGTTTTTTGCCACGGGTTTGAGCTCGGCGGCCTGCTGCATTTCCTGGGCGGTTTTGGCGAGGAGCTGCTCGGTGTCACGCTGGTTGAGTTTCTGCGCCGCCTCGGCCATGCGGCGCTCCAGCATGGCGTATTGGCGCATGGCTTCTTTGGGGTCTTTGGTTTCCTGGAGTTCCTTGACCCAGCGGCGCCATTCGTCGGGCTGAATGAGTTCCTTGTCCTTCACGGAGGCGATGAGGTCCTCCACCTCCTTTTCCAGCTCGCGATTGATTTCTTCGGTTTTGAGCGCGGTGTCCTCCTCGATGGCGAGGCGCTCGATCACGGCCGGCGTGGCTTTGCGGAAGCCCATGACCAGGCAGGCGAGTGACAGCACGGCGGCGGCGGCAAGGACTCGGCGCGGCCAAGTGACGGGGATGCCGGCGGGGGAAAGCGCGGACACCCGGGCGGCGGTGGTCTCGGCTTGCAGGCGGATGAGGTCCCCCTGGCGGCCTTCGGCGTTGAAGCCGAGGTGGGAACTGAGGGCGTCTTTGAGGTGAAAATGCGTGTCGGCGGCGCGGGCGGCGATTCGCGTTGAGACGCGGCCAAGGAGCCAGGCGAGCATGGCCGTGACGGGCAGGGCGATGACGGCGGCGAGGTAACCCGATTTGGGAACGGCGTAGCCCTGGACGATCCAAAAGACGCACCAGAGGCAGAGGCAAAGGCTGAGGGCCAGGAGGACCCAGCTCAGGGTCTGGATGAATCGCGCCTGATGGAGACGAGCGCGAACGGAAGCGAGGAAGGCGGTTATGTTGGGGTGCATGGCGATGAGGGAGATGGAGGTGAGTTGGGCATGACAGAGAGTGCGCGCCGCCGGAGGTCAGGGTTGGTGGCCGAGACGTTTGAGGGCGGCTTCGGTGTTTCGTTTGGGCGCGGGGCCGAGGCGGGCGAGGTCGAGCGCGGCGTAAACTTGAAGGGCCTCGGCTTTTTTGCCGCAGCGCTCCAGGGTCTCCGCTTGTTTGACCAGATGTTTGGCGGAGAACATGTAATCTTTGGGGTTGGCCTCGGCGGCCTGGCGGGCGGCCAGGGCATAGAGGGCGGCGGCGGGTTCGGGCTGGCCGTGGGCGGTGAGAAAGTCGCCGGCCTGCTCAGCGGTGCGGCCGTTGCGGGGCAAGGCTTCGGCGATGGGCGCGGCGACGCTGGCGAACTCCTCGGGTTTGAAGACCTTGTGCTTTTGGGCGAGGTCTTGGACGAGGTTGAGCGCGCCACCCACGGCGGGATAACGCTGGCGGGTCCACTCGTGGTTGAGCACGGCGATGACCAGGGGGAGGCGTTCCTCCGGGGTGAGGCGCATTTTGCCGGCCGGGTTGCCGTAGCCTTGCAGCAGCGGCCAGATTTGCCAGCGGTTGGAGAGTTTGTCGTGGAAGGCTTTGGCGTCGGCGGGCTTGAGCGATTGGTGCCAGTCTTCAAAAGCTTCGGATTCGCCGTGGATGAGGTGGATGAGCCACTTGACGCAGATGGCGTCGGCGAGGTGGCTGTCCCTGAGTTCGGCCGGGGTTTTGGTGAGCACATGCTCGATGAATGGCAGCAGCTCCCGGGTTTTGGAAGGCTGGTCCGCTTTGAACTCGCGAATCCACAGGGAGGGCGTGAAGGTGAGGGGACCCAGGGCCGCTTCTTTGAGCAGGTAGCGCTGGTAGTAGCTTTGGGTGAATGAGGTGGCGAGGGCTTTGTCGTAGGCCTCGATGGCAGGCTGGAGGTCACCTGTGGCGGCCTTGTGCGCGAGGGCAAACTGCAGGGGCTTGAGCTGCTGCCAGAACACCCGGGAGTCCTCATGGGTGGCGAGCTGGTCGAAATCGGTGGCGGCAGCGACCTCCTGCGCGGCGGCGGCGATGATCTGGGCGGCGTCGAGTTCGGTGCAAATGAGTTCGACACAGCTTTTGCGCTGATCGGGATCGGTGAACTGGGTGTCGAGAAAGCGGGTGGCCAGATCTTTGACGCGGGCGGTTTTGGGTTTGAAGCCGGGGATGCCATCCTGGTCGGCCTTGGGCGGGTCATTCAAAGTGGAGAGGTAGAGTTCGCCGAGGAGGGCCAGACCTGGATCGCCGCAGGCTTGGCGGAAGGCGGGCAGGGACTCTTTTATCGCTTTGCACCAAGTAAGTTCTTTTTGTGCGTTGACGAGGAAGCCGCGCCACTCGGACTGAAAGTGCTCGGCGGCGAGCCCGGTCATGCCACCCATGATGAGGCTGGAGATGCCGGACTGCTCATTGCTGAGGGTGGCGTGGAACTGGCGCAGGACGGTGCGCGCCCACTCCTCGTTGCCGCTGCGGGCGGTCATGCGCAGGACGCTGTTGACGGGCCAGTCATGGGGGGAGTATTTGCCGAGGCCGCCATTGAGGTTGCGGGCCACCCAGGCGTCCCAATGCTCCTGGACGGCTTGTTGCCAGGCGTCATCGACCGGCAGGTGGTTGAAGCCAAAGAGGATCCAGCCGTATTGATAACCGTGGATGCAGTGCTTGGCTTTTTGGGATTCCAGCGCGGCGGCGGCGGCCAGCTTGACGCATTCCGGGTCGGTGTGCTCGCGGGCCCGGTAGATGAGGTGGTGGCCGAGGGCGTGACGGACGCGGGCGTTGAGATGGGTGTCCGCGAGTTTGGCGCGGTAGTGCGCCCACATCGGCTCCATGCCGCCAAGATCGGCCACGGCGCTTTGCAGGCCGGCGGCGAGGCGGGAGTCGGGATCGGTGGTCAGGAAGAAGCGGGCGGCGTAGTCCAGCTCGCGGGCCAGCGCGGCCTGGGGATGATCCGGGCGGACTTTCGCGGCGTGCCGCATGGCGGGCTGGCGCTGGGAGCGGGGCAGGGTGAAAATGAAGTCGTAAAAGACCAGGGGCAGCAGGGTGTGCGGGGTGTCGCCCATGACTTGGTCCATGCGTTTGAGCATGGCGTCGATGCCGGAGCCCATGGTGGCGCCGCCGCCGTTGTTGCGCCAGATTTCCACGAGAGTCTGGCCGTAGCCGTTGCTGTTGCTCCAGCCTTCGCAACTGAGGTTTCCGGAGGTGTCCTCGTGCCACATTTTCATGGCCCAGCCGATGACCTCTGATTTTTTGACTTGGATCAGGGTGTCCACGTAGTGTGAGCGGTTGGTCCAGCCGTTGCCGCCGGTGTAGCCCTGCCAGCCCTTGGACTTGGTCCTGGCCTCCATCAGATCGCAGGCTTTGACGAAGAGTTTGGAGGCGAGGTCTGGATCGGTGGAGATCAGGTCTTTGAGGGTGTCCACAACCAGGGTGTCGTAGTCGCGGTCGCTGGCGCTGATTTCCGTGGTGACGGTGGCGGCGAGCCATTTTTCGACGCGGGCGGAGGCCTTTTTGGCTTCCTCAGCCAGCAAGGGTTGAAGGGCTTCGACGAGGGCTTTGTCGGCGGTGGCAGGGGTGCGGAGGGCGGCCACTTTGGATTTGATGAGGATGGCGAGGCCGGAGCGGCTTTGCTCCGGGACCTTGGCGATGTCCGGCGCGCGGCGTTTCAACAGGGCGGAGAGGCTGGGGCCGGGATTGTCTGACAGGCAGGCGCTGACGAACTCCACGCCGAAGGTCTGCGGCTGAAGGGCGGCGAGCTGGGGGCGAAGCGCTTGTTTGACATCGGCGGAGGTGGAGAGGGCGGCGAGGACTTTGTGGCTGAGCGCGCCGGCATCCGGCTCGATCCGAAGCTCCTCCGCTTCCTCCAACCAGCCTGTGGCACGCAGGACAGGCAGCGCGCCGGCCTTGGTTTTGGCGATGCGGGTGATGTTGCTGACGTTGTTGCTGGACCAGCCGGAGTGGTTGGACATGCCGGTGAGTTTGGCCAGATGCATGGCATCCGCCAGGGTGTCCGGCTTGCGCATGAGACTCCCCACGAATTCAATGAAGGAGTAACCGACCGGGGTATAGGATCCGCCGCCCCCGTAGTAGGAGTCCAAGCTGGCCTTCAACACGCCGGGCCACTTGGCTGGATCCGGCCCAAGCAGGGTTTGGGCGGCTTGGCGCAAAAAGTCCTTGGAATCGAGTTCGGGGCGGAGTCTGGAGCGGATGTCCAGATAGTGAATCAAGCCGTAGGGCGCAGTGTAATTTCGGCCGTCCGCCTTGGTGCTGTCGAGAATCAGTTGATCGAGCGGTGTGCCGGGCAGTTTGCGCTCCTCCCAGCGGTCGGTCAGCCAAACGAAATGGGGCTCGGCGCCGTTCCTGTCGCCCTGGCGCGTGGCGGCGGTGATGAACGCCTTGGCCTTGTCAGGAAAATCCTCCGGCGCGCAGGTCAAAACCTGGTGCTGGGCGCGCAGGAGGGTGAGCGAGGGGTTGTCCAGGGCGGCCTCGGCCAGCGGCAGGATTTCTTGCTCGATGCGGTCATTCTGGTTTTGATCCCAGGCGCGCCAGAGGAGGAACTCGGCCGGGGTGGGCTTCCAGAGGCCGGAGACCTCCTGGTAAAAGTTGTAGCGGCGGGAAAGAGGCGCTTTGCCTCGAACGGGTTTGGCGGCTTCCAGCAGGCGGGTGGCAAGAGCTGCCAGTTCCCCTGAGGATTGATTGGCCTTGGCCTGGAGCATGGCGTGCCAGCGGAAGCCTTCCGCGGCAAATTGCGGGTGCTTCATGAAGGCCTGGCAGAGCTGGTCCATGACTTGGAGGCGTTGTTGAGCCTGCGGACTGTCGTCCGGCAGGAAGGCCTCGTCGTTGCCATCATCCTGGCCTGGGCGCCAAGCCAGATGGGGGAGGCGCGGGTTTCTGTAGCTGTTTTTGGCGATGATGGTGAGCAGATCGATCATCCACCCCAAGCCGGGAACGGTGCCGTTGGTTGCGGGCGCCTCCGCCAGCATGCCGGCCAGGGTGGACGCCAGGTTCATGCGCGCCTCAAAGGGAGCGGAGTCACTGTCGTAAAGCAAACCGGTGATCTGCTCACCGAGATTGGTGCGTTGAAAGGCGGAGACCGGCACGGCCTGCAAAAGTTGCACAGCGCGCTCCGGCTCCTTGGCGGCGACGAGGGTGCAGAGACGCAAGCGGGCCTCGTGCTGGTTGGGATCACGGGCGACCAGTTTTTCCAGCACGGCTTTGGCCTCATCCTTCCTGGCGATGAGCTCCAGGAATCCGGCATGCTCCATGAGTTTGGAACTGGCAGCGTCCTCTTTGACGGCAAAAGCAGCGTCGATTTTCTCCTGAAACGCGGGCTTGGAGACGAGGCGCAGGATTTCCTTGGCGCGCCTGGCGGCGTAACTCTGATTGCCCTGGGAGGCATAGGAGAGACAGCGTTTGAGCTGGACGACAGCTTCCTTGGCAATGGCGCTCTCGTCTTTGGAGCCGAGGAGTTGCTTGAGCTTGGTGGTGTCCGGGCTGCTGCTCGAGGAATAGGAGCGGCTGGAACTGGACTGGGTGCTGGGGGCGACGAAGGCGATCTTGGCCCACTGCTCGGCCTCCTCAGAGAGGTCCACGGCTTTCATGGCGGCGAGCAGTTCGTCTTTCTGCTCAGCCGTGATGCGGGCGGAACGCAGACGCCGCAGGGCCATCTGAGCGGGCGGCAACCATTCCGGTTTGGCGGCCTGCTTGGCGTTGATGACGGCGTGGGCGAAAGCGGCATCAAAAGCGGCCCGAGTGGCAGCGGGAATCTCCCGGCTGGCGGCGTCAAACAGCAGCTCGGCGGCGCGGGGGTGATTTTCCTTCATGCCGAACCAGGAGGCAGCCAGCAGGAGGTCGTCCAAGCTGGTATCAGCGGCTTCGAGACGCTGAATGATCTCCTGCTCGGCGCGCTTGTCATCGCCGGCTTTGAACGCCAGAACCGCGCGCAGGGCGGGATGGGAGACTTTGTCCAGGTGTTGGAGGATGGCGCTGTAGCCGTCTTCCTCGGCCTCGATTTGCTCGCCGGGCTGGGGGTTGTAGAGGTCCTTGTGACGGAAATAGTGGGCCAGGAGTGGCGGCAGCCCGGCATGGTGCGGGAAGGTCAGCGGCGCCAGTACTGTTTGCGTGCCGCGGGATCGAGAAGAGTTGCTTTTGGCTTGCGCGGTCCAGGCTTTGGCGGTGGCAGGCTCGGTCTCAAAGAGGCGCGTCTCCCGCTCCAGAAGGGAGAGAAACGCCTCCCAGGCCTCCTGATGGCGGCAGGCGTTGAGAAGCAAAGGAGCGGCGCTGGTGCTGGCGCCGGTGGTGTTGAAGGGGTCCTTGTGATCCAGCAGTTTCATCACGAGAGCCAGGCACTTGTCCCGAAGCGCAGGCGGCAGATCAAGGGCGCCTTCATCACTATAGCTCATGTTCTGTCTGCCGCCGAGGATGAACACCAAAGGATAAGTGATGGATGAGGCAAAGCTCAACTCATCGGGAAGCTGGGACACTTTATCCATGGCTTGCTCCAGCGCAGGCGCTCCTTTCTCGATGTCAGTCCGGCAGATGGCGATGGCTGCCTGCAGGGCGAGCATGGGGTAGCTGTCCTTGAACCGGTCAAAAGCTGCGGTGGCTGAATCGGACGCGACGTCGCTTCGGTAAACGGTGCGGGAGAGACGCAGAGCCAGGAGCGCGTCTGACACCCGTTCGGCCGATTCCACGGGTTCTTCAAATTGGAGCTGGCCATACTGGTCTGTTTTGGCGGCGGCAAGGATCTCCGTATGCGGCATGCCGGCGGCTTTGGCGGCCGCCCAAGCCGCCTTGGCTTGATCGGGTGACGAGTCTTGAATCAGCGTGGTCAAATGCGCCATCGCGTAAGAGCGCGCCGCGGGCAGGGAGGCGGGCACGGCAACGGCGGCGCTTTGGCTTTGACCGGAGTAACGGTAGCGCTGCTGCTGCCGGTAGTAGTAAGCCTGATAGCTGTTGTTTGACCCGAAGTCCCGAGTGAACTCCCAGGCCTCGCGCGGCATGGTTTTCTCAAGGCGCGCGTAATACGCCGCCAGGGCATTGCCGCTCTGTGACTTGTCCGGCTTGGCGTCTGGCCGTTCGACATTTTGCGTGGCCAGACGGGTAAAAAGACGCGCCGCCTCGTCCGCGCGGCCCGCTTCCTCCAGGGCGACGGCTTGCAGATAGCCGAGGCGATAGTCCAGCGGGTGATGCTTGACGATTGGCTCCAGGAAGGCGGCGGCGCGCTCCCAGTCCTGCTTGGCGGTCATGCTTTTGGCGAGATTCACCGCGTCGTCAGCGTCCATTTTGTCGCCCCCGGCGATCTCGTAAAGCTGCCTGTAACCGGCGTTTTCATCTCCCCACTCGATTTGGATGGAGGCCATCATCTGCTGGATGCGATTGGTTTTGTCTTTGGCGGCGACGCGCTCCAGGGTCTCCAGCGCACGCTTCCACTGGCCCATGTCGAGATCGGTGCGGGCGAGCTGCTGGGCGAGGGTGAGGTCATCCGGGCGCAAGCGCAGGGCCTCCCGCAAGGCGCGCTCCTGCTCGGTGGTGTTTTCCGCGATGCGATGGATTTCCGCGAGCGCGAGCCAGGGGTTGGCATCGTTGCGATTGGTGCGCTGGCGCTCGCGAAATTTCTCCGTGAGAGCCGCCAGTTGGCCGCGGTCGCTGGCCATGCGGGCGAGCGAGGCCACCCAGCGCATCTTGTCCCGCGGCTCCTCGGCGTCCTCGAATTTGCCCAGGTAAATGCGCTCCGCGTCCGCGAGCTGGCCGAGTTCGGCGTAAGCGGTGGCGAGGGTGTCCGCCACCGCCTCGTCGTCCTCAAACTTGCGCGCGGCGGAGCGCAGGAGCTGCAGGGACTCGCGCAGCCGGCCGTTGAGACGCAGCAGGCGTGCCTCGCTCAGCCAGGGCTGGATGGAGCCCGGCGAAAGCGTCTTCCAATCGGCGATCCACTTCAATGCCTCGTCAGAGTGGCCATTGCGCTCGGCCAGCTCGGCGAGGCGCTGGACATTGCCGGAGGTGCGGCCGCCGGGCATGGCGGCGAGTTTTTGCGTCTCTTCGTAAGCGCGCAACCAGTCCTGACGGCCTTCCATCAGGCGGGCCAGACGATGTTGCGCGGCCAGGGCGTGCTCCTCCGGCATCTCGCGCAAGGTTTTCTCCGCGCCTGGAAGATCGGCGCTCTCCTCCAGCAGCGTGGCGAGAAGCAAGCGCTCCTGGGCGGCGAGGGCGGGCTGCTTTTGCAGACCGGCGATGACGTTCTGCCGGCGGTCCTCTTTCTCCGTGGCGATGACGCATTGGCGCAAGGCGTCATCAAGGAGGTTCAGATCCAGGGTGACGCGCACCCGGCTGAGTGCCCAGGCCTGCGCTTCGTCGTCCTTTTTGGCCGCGAGCGCGGCGTTGACCAGGATGCCAAGGAAGCGCTCGTTCTGGGCGAACTCAACCGTGCGGCCCTGCAGGATGTCCAGCACGGCCTCGGCCTCGTTGCGCGACATCAGCGCCTGACCGAGGGCGATGAGCTGGGTGGCATCGCCCGTCTGCGCCAAGTCCCTCCAGATTGCCAGCGCGGCGTCGCGGTCCCCGTTGCGGTGCAGGTAATGCGCGTGCGCCTCCTTGGCGGCTGCGCTGTCCGGAAACGCTGCCACCATGGCTTGGTAGGCGGCGCCCGCCTCCGCCGCGCGGTTCCAGGACTCGAACAAGCGGGCGACGCGGAGGTGATCGAACTCGCTGGCGGCCTGCGCGGCCAAGTATTTGTCGAGGGCGGCCTTGGCAGCAGCCGGCTCCTTGGCGCGCTCATGCAGGGTGGCCAGACGAATGAGCAGCTCGCGATCGTCCGGCGACTGGGCGAGCAGGGCGCTGGTCTGCCCCACGGCCTCTTTGAACTGCTCGAAACGCTCCAGCAGTTCCAGGTAACTCTCCCGCAGCTCCCGCTCGCCGGGTGTCTTTTCCAGCAGCGCGGCGAACAGCGCCAGGGCTTTGTCCTTTTCTCCGAGCTCGGCCAGCACGCGCGCCTCGGCTTTTTGCAGGGCCAGCCGCTGCGGATGCGCCTTGGCCAACTCCTGCAGCCGGGAAACCAGGCCGGTGAGGTTTTCGTCCCGGCGAAAAACCGCCTCGATCCGCGCCAGCACCTCGCCCTCGATCCACGAGCCCTGGCCGGTGGCGTCCAGGGTGGCGGCCATGGTTTCGAGCGCTTCGCTTTGTTTGCCGGCGCGCATCATGATCTCCGCCAGCCGGAGCTGGCGCAGGGTCTTGTCATAGGCATCGGAGGTGCGGGCAATGAGGGCCGCCATCTGCACCTCAGCCTCGCCGTAAAGGCCCTCGTCGAGCTGCAGTTCGATGACCTCCTCGGCCAAGTCGTCGTCATCCTCGTTGGCGCTCAGCAAATCGCGCCAAACCTGAAGCGCGGGCCCGGGCTGGCCGGTGCGCAGCAGCCAGCGCCCGCGCAAGGCGCCGATTTCACGGGCCAAATCGGCGCTGGGTGATTTTTTTTCCGCTTCTGCGAGCGAGTTCAGTGCGGCGGCAAAATCCAGCATGCGCGCTTCGAGCTTGGCCCTTTGCACCCAGCCCGAGGTGTTGGCCGGGTCATCTTCCAATGCAGTCTTGAAGGCGGCGAGCGCCCCGGATTCATCGCCCTGCTGCTCATGAAAAAACGCGAGCAGAAACTGATCCGCCGCCGTGGCTTCAGGCGCGGTAGCTTTCTCCCGCAAAAACGCGGCCAACTCGTCTGTAGTCCCGGTCTCGAGCCAGGCGGCGTAAAAGCGGTCGTAAAGAATGCCCGCCTGCGGCCGCTTGAGCAGCATCTGGTGGTATTTCCCGGCATCGGAAGCAAGCTGTGCCTGCAAGGTGCCAACGGCGATGATCGACGGGATGAGTAGTGACGCGCGCATGCCAGAATGATCCTAGCGAGAACGCCTTAAAAAGGTCAAGATTAGAATTGTTTGAGAGATGCAAACAATCCTTCCGTCAAAGTTTGGGCTTCGCGGGCCGGAGAAAACCGCTCACCGGTATGGGCACAGATCGCGCCGGCTGACGCGCCATCCTCGTGGCGGCACGCCAAAAACGCATTGGCATCTCGGGGCACGCATGACCCGCGCAAGGTTCGCTTGTCGCGTGATTTTTGCACCGCCAAGGCGGCTGTCAGGCCTCAATTGTGGCCCGGCTTGCGTTTGTGGATGCAGAGCGCGTTGCCGTCGGGATCGAGAACAAACGCCATGCGGCAGACCGGAGTGTCGAAGGGCTCCATGTGGAAGGCCACCGCATTGGCTTTGAGATGGGCGATGGCGGCGTCGAAGTCGTCCACCTCCAGGCCGACGGAGCAGCCCGAAGTGGTCGGATTCCAATCCGGGGCGCCGGCGCCGAGGCAGAGGGTGCCGCTGGCGATTTCGTACTCAGTCCATTGCATGCCGCCGGGCTCGCCGTGGGCCATGGCTGGGGTGAGGCCGAGCACGCCCTCGTAAAAGGCGCGGGCGCGGGCCATGTCGGTGACGGGGTAGCAACTGAAGGCGATCTCGATGATTTTCATGGTGGGTGGTGTTTGAGGAATGAGTGGGAGTGTGAGTATGAGTATGAGTATGAGTATGAGTGGGAGTATGAGTGGGAGTATGAGTGGGAGTATGAGTATGGGGACGAGGTCAGGGCAGCTTGAGGATGCGTTTGATTTCGGCGACGGCTTCGGGATGGCGGTAGGCGGCATGGCGCGCGGGCACGACGAGTTCGGAATCGACGTCTTCCAAATGGCTGCTGCTGTAGGGCACGATGCCGTCACTGCTGTCTGCGAGCGGACCGTTGCGGCCGCGATTGCCGATGATGCTGTGCACCTTCACGGGATGAGCGTAAGGCAGCTCCGCCAGGATGGCGAGCGAGGGCTGGCGCGGCGAGAGCGCGCTGACGCTGTCGAGCTGGCCTTCGCCCAGGGCGCGGTAGGCGGGCGTGAACGCGCCCGGATTGGCGCTGGAAACACGGCGGTAAAACTCCTGGTAGGCGACCGGTGGCGAGGTCAGCCAGGTGCCGATGCGGCCGATGATGTTGTCGGCAAACGCGCTGCCACGATGCGGCACAGCGATGAAGATGATGCGATGGATGCTCGGGTCCGGCTCCCATTCAAAGGCGTCGATCAACTGCGCGCGATCCTCGGGATCAAGCTTGAGGGATTGATGCGGCATGGTGAAGGCGGCGTTCCAAAAGGCGTCGCCCGGGCGCACCACCAGGGATTTGCCGATGAGGCCGCCCATGCTGTGGGTGACCAGCGTGGCGCGGCGGCTGGCGAGGTCGCCGCCCTGCGGATCGAGCTCGGCGCGCAACTCCTTCAATTGCGCGCGCAGCAGGCGGGCGGAGTGCAGGGCGGGCGCGGAGGTGTTGTAAAGGTAGTGCCAGATCTGGTAGCGGCGGCGGATGTCCGGGTCCGCCCACAAGTCGTTGCTCAGTCCGGCCCAGGCCAGCGGGGTGTCGAGCAGGCCGTGAATCATGATGAGCGGCTCCTTGCGCGGGTCGTAGGGCTCCATCAGGTAAAGCTGCGGCTGGTGCTTCGGTTTGGGGGTGATCATGTCGAGCACGCGCGCCTGGCGCAGCTTGCCGGTGCGGCTCAAGGCGGCGGCCCAGGGCAGGGTGAAATCCGCCGCCAGCGGCTGCTGCTTGCCGCGCCAGCGCACCGTGTCATGGACGAGCGGGCAGAGCAGCTCGATGCGCACTTCCTGCCGCCCTGCCCGCGCTGGTTGCGCCTGCGCCACGGCGGTGAGCGGCCGCGCGATGGCCTCCGGCGGGTAGTAGCGCTCGATGGCTTCACGCTCGCGATTCTCCCGCAAGGCCAGCAGCGGGGCGCCAAGGCCGGGGCGCTGATGATGGGCCAGCAGGAACACCTTGTAGTCCGTCGCGGCGTGCAGCTCGTCGAAGTAAGTCAGCGGCGCGCAGTCGTGATCCGCACCGCTGAACACGACCTGATAATCCGGCGCGTTGCTGTCCGCGGCGGCGGGCAGCAGACCGGACGTGGTGTTGCCGTGCGCTTTGTGCCAGCACTCCACAAAATGCGCCAGCGCCCGGCGCGACTCCGGGCTTTCAGGATCGGCCAGCGCTTTGTTGAGCAGGTCGTGCAGATGCGCGTCCGCGTTGGTGGTGGCGACCCAGGCCTGGTGTTTCACCCGCCACACCCGCGCCGGGGCGAGGCAGGAGCCCAGCGTGGCCGCAATCAGAACGCAACCGATCAAACGCGCGAAAGTCATGGGCGCATGATGCACGCGACTCCGTGGGTTGTGCAAGCGCGCGGCGGCTTCGGCTTGCGAGCTGGCGCGGCGGCGTGTTTACTGCAAGCCATGCCCGCCTCCGTCAAAGCGCCCGCCAGCTTCCGCCGCCTCTTTGACGAGATCGGCACCGTCGATCAAGTCGGCATCGAGGAGCGGGTGGCGAAGTTCACCACGCGCAGCCTCAAAAAGAAGTCGAAGGTCTTCGGCCTGCGCCTCGCCGTGAGCATGGTGGATCTGACCACGCTGGAGGGCAAGGACACGCCCGGCAAGGTGGCCTCCCTCTGCCAGAAGGCGCTCTGCCCGCATGACGCGGGGGACATCCCGCCGACCGCCGCCGTCTGCGTTTATCCGGCGATGGTGCGGCACGCGAAAAAGCACGTGGCGGGCACGCCGGTGCGCGTGGCTTCGGTGGCCACCGCCTTCCCCTCCGGCCAGGCGCCGCTGAAAACGCGGCTGGAGGAGGTGCGCGCCGCGGTCGCCGACGGCGCCGATGAGATCGACATGGTGATCAATCGCGGCGCGTTTTTGTGCGGCGAGTTCGGCCGCGTGCAGGATGAGATCGCCGCCGTGGTCGGCGCCTGCGGCGCGGCGACGCTGAAGGTGATTCTGGAGACCAGCGAGCTGGAGACTTACGACCACATCCGCGCCGCGAGTTTTCTGGCGATGCGGGTGATCCGGCCGGACGACTTCATCAAGACCAGCACCGGCAAAACGTCGTCCAACGCCACGCTCGGCAACAACCAGGTGATGCTGGAGGCCATCCGCGACCACTTTTTCGCCACCGGCGTGCCGATCGCCATGAAACCCGCCGGCGGCATCCGCACCGCTAAGCAGGCGCTGCAGTTCCTGGTCGCGGTGAAGGAGACGCTGGGGGACGAGTGGCTGAACAACCGCCGCTACCGCTTCGGCGCCTCCGCCCTGCTCAACGACCTCGTGCGCCAGCTCGAAAAAGAGCGCACGGGGGCGTATCAAGCGCCCTGGAACTTCAGCGAGGCGACGGAGGGGTATTGAAGGAGTGGGGGAGTGGAGGAGAGTCTGCTCGTGAGGCTTGTGAGTTAGCTCATGAGGGCTGCGACAGATGTCTTGGGGCCGAAAACAGGGCTGTTTTCTCTCAAAAGTGAGAATTCTGGGTCCGGGAAGGGGTGCTGGCGGCGGCGTGCTCGTGCTCAGCCGTTCAAGCCCCAGCGCCGGTGCAGGAAGCGCTCCCAGGGGGAGAACAGCACCTTGTCCGCCAGCAGGCCGATCAAGACGATGACGATCATCACCGCCGCCACTTGGTCCATGGCGTTGAGCTCGCGGCCGAAGTGCAGCAGGTGGCCGAGGCCGTAGCCGGTGAGCAGGGTGACGTAGATTTCCGCGGCCATCAGGGAGCGCCAGGCGAAGGCCCAGCCCTGCTTCATGCCGCTGATGACGTAGGGCATGGAGGCGGGCAGGATGACGCGGGTGAGCGTGTGCAGTCCGGCGCTGCCCATGGTGCGGGCGGCGCGGGTGTAGATGGGCGGCAGGTTGCGCACGCCATTGTCCACGCTGATGAGCACCGACCAGAGCGTGCCCATGATGACGACGAACAGCATGGCGCCCTCGCTCTGCCCGAACCAGAGCAGGGCCAGCGGCACCCAGCACACGCTGGGCAGCGTCTGCAGACCGAGCGCGAGCACGCCGAGGGTGTCGTTGAGCGCCTTGCTGCGGGCCGTGAGGATGCCGAGCGGGAGGCCGATGAGGCAGCCGATCAAATACCCGACGAGCAGGCGCTGCAGGGTCACCCAGGCGGCGCTGACGAGGCTGCCGTCGCGCAACGCGGCGAGCAAGTACTCGGCGACCGCGCCCGGGCCGGGAAGCAGCACTGGCGACCAGATTTCCGCGCGCACCAGCAGATGCCAGATGAGGATGAGGAGTGCAAAAAAAGCGGAGGCAATGAGGAGGCGTTTCATGAAGCAAAAAGCGCGTGTCATTCCGCCACGGCGCCGGAGGTGTGGTCTTTGAGGGCGCGGGTGATCTCGCCGGCGAGTTTGGAGAGCGCGGGATCGTTGATGTCGCGCGGGCGCGGCAGATCGACGACGAATTGCTCGCGGATGCGGCCGGGATTGGGCGAGAAGAGGATGACGCGGTTGCCGAGGCAGACGGCTTCGCGCACGTTGTGGGTGACGAACAGCACGGTGCGGTTGCGGGCGGCGTTGATGCGCTGCAAGTCGGCGTAGAGTTGCTCGCGCGTCATGGCGTCGAGCGCGGCGAAGGGCTCGTCCATCAGCAGCACGCGCGGGTTCGGGGCCAGCGCGCGGGCCAGCGCCACGCGTTGCCGCATGCCGCCGGAGAGTTCGTGGATGCTGGCGCGGGAGAATTTTTCCAGGCCCACCAGCTTGATAAAAACACGCGCCACCTCGACGCGCTCCTTGTCGGTCAGACCCGGTTTCAGCCTGAGGCCGAAGAGCACGTTGCCGAGCACGTCGAGCCAGGGGAAAAGCGCATGCTCCTGGAACATCATCATCCGCTCGGAAGCCGGACCCGTGATGGGTTTGCCGTCCATCAGAATGCTGCCGGTGTCCGGGGTGTCGAGGCCGGCGACGAGGTTGAGCAGGGTCGATTTCCCACAGCCGCTCGGCCCGACCAGGCAGACGAACTCGCCCTCATCGACTGTCAGGCTGGCGCTTTCCAGCGCGGTGACACGGCTGCGCTTCGAGTCGAAGGACTTCGACACGCCGTCGAGCTGCAATTTGGCGGGGATGGTAGATTCGGCCTCAGTCATGGAAAAACAAAGAGTCGAGCGCCGGCGCGGAACGCAGGAAGCCGGCGGCCTGGGCGTCGGCGAGCATTTGCTGCAGCGCGGCGGGCGCGACGTCATCGGTGAGCGTGACACGCGCCAGAGCGCGCTCGAGCAGCGCTTCGGACGGCTCCTGCGTGGTCAGTGCGGTGAGTTCGTCGCGCACCAAGGCGCGCGTCTCGGCGGGGTGCTCGCGAATCCACCGCGTCAATTCGCGATGCGCCTGCCGCAGTTGCGCGGCTAGGCCGGGGTGCTTCTCCACCCAGGCGGCGCGGCCGGCCAGCAGCGTCACCGGACTGTCGCGATCCTCCAAAAAAACCCGCGCGCCGAGTTCGGTCTCCAGGCGGCTGGCCCAGGGCTCGGTGGTCCAGACCGCGTCGAGGCCGCCCTGCGCGAAGAGCGCGAGCTGATCCGCGTTTTTGGTGGGGATGACAAAGACCTCGTGCTTGGTCAGTGAGACGGCGAAACCCTGGCGTTGCAGCCAGGCGCGCGCCTGCACGTCCTGGGTGTTGCCGAGCTGCGGGGTGGCGAGTTTTTTGCCGCGAAAATCCGCCGCCGTCACGATGCCGGATTGGGGATGGGTGAGCAGGGCCGCGCCGCCGCTGGCCGCGCCGCTGAGCACCCGCATCTCGCGGCCATTGCTGCGCACGAACGCGTTCAAGAGCGGGCTCGGCCCGAGGTAGGCGGCGTCGAGCGCGCGGGCGAAAAACGCCTCCGCCACGCCCGGCCCGGCATTGTAAACGAGCCAGCGCACCTCCATGCCGAGGCGCGCCTCAAACCAGCCCTCGCCGCGCCGGCTGAGCTGATGCGCCACCAGGGCCTGGACGTGGGTGACGTTGGGGAAATGCCCCAGCCGCAGCACGCCTTCCTCTCCGCCACCGCGCGGGGCGCAGGCGGGCAGGGCGGAGGTGAAAGCAAGAAAGCGACGGCGGTTCATCAGCGGCAGCCCTTACAAGTTCGCCGCGTAGGCCTGGAGCTGGCGGTATTCGGCCAGCATGGCTTTCACCGCCTCCACCGTGGCCTCGACCTGCAGCGCCAGGGGCGCCAGCGCGGGCGTTTCAAAGACAATCTCCAAGGGCCGCGGCCGCTGCTCCGGCGGGCCGCAGAGGATGCCGCTGTAACCCTCGCGGATGATGCCGCCTTCGGCCAGGAAACCATCGATCACCGGCAGCGGGCAGCATGGCAGGAACTGATGCGCCGCCGCCAATGCCGGGCGCAGCAGGTGCTCGCTGAGCAGCGCGCCGCTGACGAACCCGTAGCAGCCGTCCGTGCAGTCGTCCGAGTGCAGGGCGATGATGCCGTCGTAGTGCTCGCGCCGCAATTCCGCCTCCAAAAACACCACCTCGGGCTCGGAGGAGCCGAACCAGAATTCGCGGTTCAGATCAAGCCCGTTCTGGTTTTCGCGGGTGCCGATGTTGAAGCCCGTGGGGTTGCAGAGCGGAAAGAAGTGCAGCTCAAAGTCGTGCAGTTCAGCCGGCTGCTCCCCGGCCCAGCGCGCCAGTTCCCGGGCCGCCAGCATCCCCGCCGGCTCGTCGCCATGCAGGCCGGCGAAAACGCCAAACTTGTAGCCCTGGCCGCCGCTGGCGGGTTTGCGCACGATCTTTTGCAAAGTCACGGGTTGCTGGTGGCGGTGATGAAAACGGCGCTGAGAAAAACGCGCATCCTCATGATCAACCACCTGCCGGGTGCTTCCAAGCGGAGAAAAGGTGAGATTCATCGTGCGGGGGGTCAGGCCGAGACTTTGTCGCGCGCCTCCTCGGCCAGCACGGTGGACAGGTAGCGTTCGCCAGTGCTGCAACCCACCGTGACGATGAGTTTGCCGGCGTTCTCCGGACGTGACGCGACTTGCACGGCCGCCCACACATTGGCACCGGTGGAGATGCCCGCCAGGATGCCCTCCTCCAGGGCTAGACGGCGCGCCGTGCGGATGGCGTCCTCGTTGCTGACCTGAATGACCTCGTCCACGATCGCCAGGTTGAGATTCCCCGGCACAAACCCGGCGCCGGTGCCCTGGATTTTGTGCGGGCCGGAGACCACAGGCTCGCCATTGAGCGTCTGGGTGATGACCGGCGAATCCTTCGGCTCCACCGCGATGGAGCGCAGCCCGGGTTTGCGATGTTTGATCACCTCGCTGACTCCGGTGATGGTGCCACCGGTGCCGACAGCCGCCACGAAGACATCGATCCCGCCCTCTGTGGCGGCCCAGATTTCCTCCGCCGTGGTGCGGCGGTGGACCTCTGGGTTGGCGGGGTTGTCAAATTGCTGCGGCATCCAGGCGCCCGGCGTGGCGGCCAGCAGCTCCTCGGCCCTGCGGATCGCGCCTTTCATGCCCTCCTTGGCCGGGGTTAGCACCAGTTCGGCGCCGAGCAGCGCCAGCAGGGTGCGGCGCTCCAGGCTCATGCTCTCTGGCATGGTCAGTGTCAGCTTGTAGCCTCGCGCCGCCGCCACAAAAGCCAGCGCGATGCCGGTGTTGCCGCTGGTGGGCTCGATGATGGCGCCGCCCGGCTTGAGCGCGCCGGACTGCTCCGCCGCCTCGATCATGGCGCGGCCAATGCGGTCTTTGACGCTGCCGAGGGGATTGGCAAACTCGCCTTTGACCGCGATGCGCGCGGGCAGCCCGGCGGCGATGCGGTTGAGCTGAATGAGCGGGGTGCGGCCGATGGATTCCAGAATGGTGGGATGGTAGGACATGGTGGATTCAGGGTTGGCAGGTTCGTTTGGGACGATCCGCGTCCGGTGGCCCGGTCCGGGCAAAATCGACTCAGGAGGCGCGCCGGGGCAGCTCCTCGCTCGGCAGCCGGGTCTTTTCGGTGCTCTCAACCTGGGTGACCCGCCCCTCATGCACAATGATCTGCACCGAGCCGAACCGCATGGCGGCGACTTTTTGGCGGACGATTTCGATCCAGGAAGGCAATTCGGCGTGGGCGGGCTGGCTCATGGCAGCAAAAGCCTATCGCCAATATCTACACTGAGCAAGTATGAATTAACGTGCTTTGGCCTTTTTTTTCGCCGCTGCCGCGGGCACGGATTCCAGCAGCACGGCGAGGAAGCCGTCGGTGGGATCGGCGTGGCGTTTCACCGCGCCGCTCTTCTTGAGGGGAAGACCGGCGGTGAGAATCTGCTTGCGCAGGGTCACTTGGACAACGTCTTCAAGGGTGTAGCGGTCGAGGATGTTGGCGACGGCGTTGCGCACGTCGATCATCAGCATGCGCAGGCCGCAATGCACCTCGTCCGGACAGGTGCAGGGTTCGTACTCCGTCTCGCTGGCGCAGCCAATGGGCGCCAGCCGGCCGTCGATGAGGCGGACCACATCGCCCATTTTGATGGCGTTCATGGGCCGCGCCAGGCGCGCGCCGCCGTGCTTGCCACGCAGGCTCTCCACGTAGCCGGCGTTTTTCAGCTCGAAAAGAATGGCCTCAAGGAACTTGAACGGCAGCCGCTCCTCCTCGGCCAAAGTGGACACGGAAATAACCCCCTCGTTGTTCCAGGAGGCGACCCCGAGCCGGATCAGAGTGCGCAGCGCGTATTCACCACGTTTGGTCAGTTTCATGTTGGAGGTCCCCAGTATGGGGATCATCCACACTCTGTAAATAGGATTTAAACGAAGCGGCGGCGCGATGCCGGATGCGGCTGCCTCATGGCGCTTGCAGGCTGAACTGACCGGACAGCGTGTCGCTGCCGGTGGCCAGGCCGTTGAGCAGGAAATAACCATGACCGCGCAGCCCGCCGGAAACCGGCGTGGCAATGCCATTGAAGTTGAACCGGCGTTTGACCGTGGCGCCGCCGTTGTCATTCTCCAGATGGCCGGCTCCGCTGATCAAACCGGTGCGCTCGACCAGCTTCAATGTGACGCGCCGCGGATTGCGCGTGGGATCGGTGGTCACCGTGGCGCGGCTCTTGAACGCGATGGCGACCGGCAGATCCAGGTGCCCGGGGTCGTTGACGGAGGCTTCGATGCCACCCTCCGCAAAGCTAAGCAGCGCGTTGCCCTCGCCCGGAGCCAGGTTGAGGAAGACCAAACCACCGGCGGGCGCGGCGTAAGGACCGCCGACCGGCTGCAGATCGACCACGCCGGGGAAGCCGTTGCGATACAGCGTGTGACGAACCGCCGGATTGGCCGGACGCGTCCAAGTGAGCTGGCCGCCCAGGCTGGCGGCATCCAATTGCAACCAGCCGGCCACGGAGCCTTTCTCCTTCGTTTTGTACAGCAGGCGGAAGACCGCGATCTCACCCAGCGGCCCCGCGATCCCGGTTGCGGCCAGGCTTTCTCCATCGGCGGTGCGGCCGGCCACGCGGATAGTGCCGGCCGGCGCAAGGGTGACGGAGGCATAGCCGTTGCCCTGCGGAACGTCGGGCACGGCACTGTGGTTCGGGATTTCCAAAGCCAGCGTGTGATAGGGCGCAAAGGCATTCGTGGCGGGATTGTCGCGCTGATGCCACACGTTGCGCCAGCCGGTGAAGGAGAGCGTCTCCGTGCCGTCCGTGAGCTGGGACGGGGCAACCAGCCGGTCCACGCCGTCGAAGCGCAGGGCCAGTGACAGCGGGTCCGCGCCGCGGCGGGTGAGCGTCAGGTCCAACTCCGCGACGGCCTGGCCGGGGACCGAGTCCAACTGGCCGCGCAACGGCAGGCTGGTGGTTCCCAGGAAAAGCCGCCCGCTGGCCGCGCCGCGCGCGGTGACACGCAGTTCCAAACGTCCGCCCAAACCGGCGTTCAACACCGGATGGCGCTCCAAATGGGCCGCATAGGCGCCGGTGAGCTGGCTGTTAAAGCTCTGCACGAGCAGGCGTCCTTGCACCTCCGATTTGCCGGCGCGGTTGCTTGCGGTGAGCGTGACCAGATGCCCAAGCGGGTCGCGGGAGACGGCGGTGGGTTTGCCGGTGATCTCGCCGGTGGTCCGGTTCAATTTCAAGCCGGGGGGCAGGCCCTTGGCGGCAAATCCGGTCGGCGCTTTTTTGGGATTCGGGTCCACCGGGATGCGGTATTCGAACTTGCCGCTGACAATGGCGTCATCGAAGTCCGGCGGGTCCTCGGTGATGACCGGCGCCTCGCTGAAGACGTTCAAGCGATGGCCGGCGGTGGTGAAGCTGCCGCCGGGGCCGCTGACCACGAGCGTGTAAAGCGCACTGTCGCCGTCCTCCAAAGGTTTGCCAATCTGCAGCACATTTTTGTCCGCGCCTTTGATGCGATCGCTATTGGACACGGCTCCCCCGTCTTTCTCCCAGGCAAAGCTCAAGCCGTTGCCGGCGGTCTTGGCTTCCAGCTTGGCGGCGGCGCCGAGGGCGAGGTTCAAGGTCCTGGCCGCCGCATCGACCACGCCTGCCTCAACGTTGCCACTGGCCACCACGCCTCCGGGACCGGTGACTTGCACGTGGTACCGGCCTGCATCAGCAAGCTTGGACGCCGGCAGGCTCAAGGTGGCGCCGGTGGCGCCGCGAATGAGGCTCCCGTTCTTAAACCACTGATAACCCACCGGAGCCTGACCGATGGCGTTGACCGTGAAGGTCAAGGGCTGTCCCAAGGCGACGAGCCGTGAGGGCGAAAGCGACACGATCTTCGGCGTGGCCGTGCCCACCAGCAGGCTGGCTGGAGCACTGGTGACCGTGTTGACGCTGTTGCTGATGCGCACCGAGTATTCCCCCTCGTCCGCCTCAGTCACATGGGTCAAAACCAGCACCTCCTGCGCCGCCGCCACCCCCGGCAGTTCGTCGCCGTTTTTCAGCCAGCGGAAGGTGAACGGGCCGGTGCCGCTGAACTGCGCGCTGAAGCTGGCTCCGCCGCCTGGGAACACGCCTTGCGGAAGCGGATTGGCGACGATGACCACCGGGTCGTTGACGCTCAGCCGTGCCGCATTCGAGGTGACCGGACCGACTACGTTGGTGACGATCACATCATAGTCCGCCTCATCGTCCTCGCTGACCGCGGCCAGAGTCAGGCTGTCTCCCTCTTCGCCGATGAGCGGCTGGCCGTTGCGGCGCCATTGGTAGTCGAAGGGCGCGGTACCCGTCGCCACCACGGTGAAGGTGACCGCCTGGCCGGGATCGCGAGCGATGTCTTGAGGATGACCGGTAATGGTCACGGGATCATTCACAGACAAGGTAGCCGCCGGGCTCAGGGACACGCCGACGGGATTGGTGACCGCCAGTTGATAGTTGCCCTCGAGCTCTTCAATCGCGGTGAGCAGCAACTGCGGGCTCTGCGCGGTGGCGTTATCTTCCAACGCAATAACCTGGCCGTTGAACAGCCATTGATAGGTGAAGGGCTCCAAGCCGGAAACGGGCGCGGACAGAGTCACCACGACGCCGGGATTCACCGTGGCAGCGGGATCGAACGCCACCTCTCCTACCAAGGCCGGTGGCAGACTGATGAAGACAATGCCGTGCTCGAGAAACAGGCTGCGGTTCCAATACAGGCCTTCCGGCAGCTCGGGCAGATCAAACGAGGCGGCGGCCAGTGGGTCAAACCTGTTTTCGTCGCCATCGATGTCCGGGATCAACTCGGTCCAGTTGGCGAGATTGAACACATCGCCAAGGCTGGGAACGTAGTCATTGACCAGTTCCAGGCGGATGGTGCTGCCTGCATCCAAGGCGAGCACGTTCGTCACCAGCAACTGATCGTGCTGTCCCTCCACGATGCTATCGGCAAAGGTGGCGATGGCCACGGTGTCGAAAGCATCCTCCACCAGCCCCGTGGGACCGGCGATTTGCAAGACGACGCGCGGAGCCTCCGGCTCGGCGTTGCCGAGCAGTCTCAGGCTGCCAATGGTCAGGGCGCCGATCTGATCGCCAGCGGTGGCTTGGTCATTCGGATCGCTGGACAAGCCGGGTTTGACGACGGAGATGCCGCCCACTTGCAGCGTGCCCTCGACGCTGCCGATGCCGCTGAGAACGCGCTGCACATCCGCCAAGTTGCCGAGATTGAAGCCGGCGGTACGGTTGGTGACATCAAGCACAGTGCCGGCATACAACTCGATCCAGCGCGTCTGAGTGAACCCGTTCGCATTGGCGGCCAGGACGATCTTGCCTCCCAGGAGGGTGGTTTTGCCGGTGCCGTTGAAAGCGCCGGTGGTGGCAAAGGTCAGGGTGCCCGTGCCTAGCTTGGTCAGGCTGGCGGCTCCGACAATGCCATTGTCATTGACCGTGGTGGCGGTGGTGAAGGTGTAACCGAATTCATCGCTGGTATCCACGACAATCGAGGACGGGCGGTGCAAGCCGGTGATGACCACGTTGCGTCTCGTCGAGAGAGCGGTGTCATCAAACCTCACCTGGTCCACGGTCAGGAAGCTCGCGGCGCCGCTGCCGTCGTGCCAAAACGCGTTGGCGGCGTTCCAGGTTCTGAGCGCGGCGCCCGTTCCGGCGGGATTGCTCGGATTGCCGGTCCAAACCAAACTGGCGGGCGCGCCGGAGACGACGAGCAGGAGCTTGCCGGGTTCGGTCTCGACATCCAGGGCGAGATCATAACGCGTGGGGTTGACAAAGGTGACGTCCGCCAAATCACCCTCGAACTCGCCATCGTATTCGACCAAAGTATAGGCGCTGCCCAGCGGAAGACCGTCGGTGAACAAGGCGATGGAGGTGGGCGCGGTGATCTTCAAATCGCCGCCAACGCTGAACAGATCGTTCGCCCCTCCGGGCGTAGTGTCGCTGGTTAGGCTAACATTGGCCAAACCGCCGGCCAAGTCCAAATCACCGTTGAGGGTGAAAACGCCGGCAGTATAAGCCGCCCCCGGGACGACAAGCGCGCCGGGGCCGAGGGTGAGATCTCCGGTGATGACGCCCTGACCGTTGAGGGTGGCAGCGGAGCCGAGGGTGAGGTTGCCGACGATGCTGCCGCCCGCATTCTGGCTGTTGAGGGTTTGGTTGGCCAGGGCGAACCCCGGCTGCGCGAAGACATCCAAGAAGGCGCCCTCAGCCAAGTTGATGGTCGGCGAGGCGGCAATGCTGCCTTCAGGCCCGATTTTGAGCGTGCCCGCCGCGATGATGGTGTTGCCCTCATAGGTGTTTTCGGCGTTCAGCTCCCAAGTGCCGGCGCCTTGTTTGCTGACGATCAGGAGCCGCCTCACTATCTCAGGGCTCTCAGCCGTGCCGATGTTAATCGTATCCTCTGGCACGTTCTCCACGACTCCATTGATCACCCCGCCGACGTCGCCATCGAGAAGCAACTGGCGGTTGCCGCTGGTGTTGTTGTGATCTGCATGCGGGACGATGCGGATGTTGCCGTTGAAGGTCAGGCTGCCGCCATCGCTTCGAATGCGGGCGTGGCCGCCGTTCTGATTGAACAGGAGGATCGTGCCATCAATAACATTGTCTCCGCTGACGTTTTGAATGCCGCCCTGCGGTCCGTCGCTGCTGATGCGAAAGGTCAGCTCGGGACTGAGTGTCAGATCACTCGCGCTGCCGTCCAGGATCAGGGTGGGGCGTCCACCTTGGATGTTCACCAGCTTTTCCCCTGATCCCAGCGCGTTGCTGTTGGTGATGCGCAGCGTGCCGCGCGCCAGGGTGACCGCGCCGCTGAAGCTGTTGTTGCCGCTGAGGGTGACTGCTTGCGGCACAGGGTAGGCCACATTGCTGATTTGGAAGCCGCCGGTGCCGTGGATGTTCTGGTTCAATACCAGCTCACCCCAGCGTCGAACATACAGGTTGCCGCCATTGATAAAAATATCGCCGGACGGCAAAGAACCCGTGGCTGTGTCATTGCCGATCCACAACTGCCCGGCATTGATCGAGGTGGCGCCGGTGTAATCATTGTGGTCATTGGTCAGTTTCAGAATGCCGCCGGTGGTCTTGGTGAGACTGCCGTTGCCGGTGAGCCTGCCGCTCACGACCGCCTCGACGTTCGCGGCAGTGTTAATCGTGGCATCCGAGACAATGGTGATGACGCTGGCGACATGGTTAGCGATGCCGTCGGAGAAATTGATGGTGCCGCCCTCCACGCGGATGGGCTTGGTGTGCGCCACTGTGCTGGCATTGAAGCCGAGCACCGCGCCGCCCTCCACCACAATGCTGCCCGGACTGGCGCCGAGCGTGGTGTCACCCTCAAACGCCAGGCGACTTCCTGTCCCGGTGATGCGCAGATTGGAGATGCCCGTCTCGCCCAGGTTGGCCCAGAACACCGAATTGGACCCGGCTTTCACCAAGTCATGGCCATTGACTTGAACGCCTCCCGGCGCGTCGCGAATGTCCCAGCGTGCCGAGCCGCCAATCGTTGTGGGGCCGGTGAAGACGAGGTTTCGCAGGCCAACGGCGGGCCCGCCGGCCGAGCTGTTGATGACCGCTCCAGCGCCGCCGACTCCGGCGCCTGAGACAGTGGCTACCTTGCCAGCAGGCAGCAGTTGACCACGAAAATCCAGCGTGGCTCCCGCTGACACGGTGACGAGTCCACTGGGCGCGCCCAGCGCACCACCGGTGCCCAGCCGCAGGGTGCCCTGCTCGATTTGCACGGGGCCGGTGAAGTCGCTATTGCCGCTGAGCACGGCAATGCCCGCTGCGCGTTTCACCACGCTGCCCGCGCCGCTGATGGCCCCCGCTAGAGTGAAGGTGTCTGGCCGGTTGAGCAGCAGCACGCCCTCGTTCTGAATCGGCCCGCTGCCGAGACTGCCCAAGCCGTTCGTCGTCCCATCACCGATCTCCAGCGTGCCGGCCTCAATGGTTGTTTGACCGCTGAAAGTGTTGGCCGCCTCGTTGGCAATGCGCAAGGTGCCGGTTCCCTGTTTGGTTAGGTTTCCAGCGCCGCTCAAAAAACCGAGGCCGGTGAATTGATAGGTTAGCGTGCTGTTGTTGACCGTGATGGCCGTTGGCGAAAGCTCAACGCTCAGATTGATCGTGGTCGGGCCAGTGGCGCTGTCATCAAACAGCACCGAGTCGGTCCCCTCCTCCCCCTGCAAATAGCGGGTGGGTTGGCCGGAGATGACCTCGCGCCAGTTGAAAGTGCCGGTTCCAGTGCCGTCGTCCGCATCCCAGTCCGCGCCTGCCGCTCCGGTCCAGCGCGGCTGGTCGAATCCATTGATGTCCAGTCGCACAAGATGGTTTTCCTCATCATGAACCAGCACTGCCGAAAGGCGTGGTGGCAGCCCGGTGAGCGAGAGCGCGTCAAAACCCTCACCGCCGATTTCCCCTTGGTGGGCAATCAGAGGATACTGTCCGGTGCCCAGGCTGGCGGCCCGCAGGCTGATCGCCACCTCCGAATCAAACGCGAGCGCGCCGGCGCTGAGCACCGGAGCAGTCGGCACGCCGTGCGCGCCGAAATCAAAGATCAGTCTCGTGCCGGCGCCGCCCGCCACCGTAAGCGCGCTGGTTTGCAAGGTGCTCCCCGGCTGCGCCACGCGCAGCGCCAGGGTGCTGCCTGTGACCTGAGTGATCGCCCCGCCACCGGAATGCGCCGTGCTGATTTCCAGCTCGCCCGCCGCCACCGTGATGGAGCCCGTGAAACTGCTCGGACCCCGAATGCCCCATGCCCCAGCCTCCTCTTTCAGCAGCGAGAGCGGATTGCCAGCGCCGCCCAGCGCGCCGTTGATGACTCCAGCCGCGCTGCCCGCCAGCCGCAGCACCGCCGGTTGATCCTGCGTACCGTAGGCCACCGGACCAGTGATCTCCAGCAGACCGCCCAGCGCGGCGATGACATGCTCGCCGCCGCCCGCGTCGAGGTGAATTGAACCCGCGAGTACGTTGTTGCCGCTGAGGTTGACCAAGCCTGCGAGATTGGGTGTGTCGCGCCCGGCCAGGCGGAAGGTTTCAGCCACCGTGATGTTGCCGCCAAACTCCACACGGGCTGCAGAGTTCCCACCGGAGATGCTGGTGTCGCCTGCGACGGAACCGAGCGCGTTTGCGCGCGTCACTGACACCGCGCCATCTTCCACAAACACCCGGCCGTTCCAGGATTCACTGTTGCCGTTGAGCACCAGCAAGTTTTCGCCCTGTTTGAACAAGTGACCGCCCGCAGTCTCCTGGCCGCCGAGCCCAGCCAGCACGCTCTGCACAGTGACGGTGTGATTGCCTGCAATCACCAGACTACGGCCTGCGTCGGCGGAGCCGCTGCCAATGTCCACTGTGGCATTCGCGCCGACGGTGATGGGAGCGCCGGCGGCGACCAAACTGCCGAACCGGAAGAACAAACCGCCGGAGGTGTTGATGGCGGCCGCCGCTTCGGCGTTGTTGACAAACGCGCCCGTGTTGGGCTGCACCGTGCCTGTGCTGGTGTCGCCGAGCCGCAGCGGTAGCGTCCCGCCAAAGGTGTAGCCTAGCGGTCCACTGATGGTGATGCTTTTGGCGGTGGCATCGACGTTGACATTCACCGTGCCGGTGCCGGCGCCGGTGAACAGCAGGGCGTCCGTGCTGGCTGTCGCGCCAAAGGTGGGCCGCTGGTCGTTGTCCCAGTTGCTGACATTGTTCAGCGCGTTGTTGCCGGCGCCGGTCCAGGTTTTGATGGCATCCACGGCGGCGGCATTGTCAGAGAGAACGATGGAAAGAAGCAAGGTGAGTGAGAATGAAGTTTTCATGACGTTGGGTCAGCCTGACGCCCCGCAGCGGGGTGGTGAGAGCAGGATGGAGGTTGGGGAGGCAGCCTTCCGTCGTGGGGATCGGCCCGGACGCGGCCAAAGGACGCGCGTCCATGATACTTAACTAAATTAGTAGGATTAAAATGCGGCTTATATCCTTCTTGTCCAGTATGAATTTGAAAATATTTATTCGGGGCGGAACACGGACAGGCTGCCGGTGACCGGATCGATCTGAATGGTGGCGAAGTTTATTGGCAGGGCCGCGGTCCGCTCATCGGCGGAGTCCACCACGGTCACATGCCAGACGCCGCTTTCGGACAGGCTGGTGGAGCCGTCGGAAAAGAAACGAATCACGGCCAGCGCGGACGCTTCCTCCGGGGACTTCGCATCCGGGGCGCTGCTGCCGCGCTTGAGCAGGGTGCTGAAGGAATCGTTGCGGCTGAAAACCACCCCCGCCGGCAGGAACTCTGGAGCGCCGGCAGGCTGGAACAGAGCGGTCCCATCGCCGGCGGCCTCCGCGTCGTTGAGCGCCAGGATTTGAATGGCGTCGCGCGGATCCGGATCGTCTTTCGAGGCGGCTAATAACCTGACTTCAAAGTCGTTGGAAAAGGTGAGCGCCAGCGTTTTCGCCTCATGCAGCCGGGCCTGCACCAGGCCCGCGGCCTGGGTGATGCGGCTGGCTTTGACGGTGGACAAAATGACGGGAGCGGCGCCTGCCACCAGTAGCGTCAGGATGCCGAGCACGGCCAGCACTTCGATCAAGGTGAAGGCGCGGGCAAACCGGGCGCGCGGGATTTTCATGGTGTTTGTCATGACGTGGTTTTGGGTGTTGCGATGCCGCTACATGGCAGAGCCAGCCAGCCGGCGGTCCCAGTGGGCGTTGCGCAGGGGCACGGCCATGCTGAAAACGCGGTATGGAATGCGCTGGTCATCGAGATAGCGCTTCAGTCTCCCGACATCCTCGTCGTGCCTGCCGGCGTCCGTGAAGTTTGCGTCCGCGCGCTTCAGCAGGTCGCCTTCAAAGTCTGGGTGGTCCGCCAACCAGCGTCCAAAGCTGTCCTCGTCCGCCGCCACCAGGGTGACGCGCACGATTGGCGGCAGCAAGTGCTGGGTGCCCTGGCGGACCGTTCCATCCGCGTTGATGGCGGCCGGTTCCAGGGACGGTGTGCCATTGTCGGTGTCGAGTGAGTTGTAGCGATAAGCCGGAGCGATCCACCACGGATCCTGCCGTCCCTCCGCCGCCGCTGCTTGCGGAGAAAAAACCAGGGCCAGGATGTTGGTGGCGATGGCGCGCGACTGCCGCTGGAGATCGTCGAGATGCCAGGCGCCTGGATTTTGATAGACGGTGTTGCCCGGCACCGGGCCATCCTCGAGGATGGCTTGTTCGCTGGCCGGCCGGTATTCCATCAGGCGGAAGCGGCGCTGCGCGGGCGACACCGACGCTGGCAGAAAAGCCGGGCGCGCGCGGGTGTTGTCGCCCCACTGCACATAAAAGCCGCGCCCGTTCAGCAGGCTGGCCAGTCCACGATGGGTCGCGCTGTGTCCGAGCGCCGCTTGAAAAAACAGCGCGTGACCGGAGAACGACCCGCCGCCGGCCTCATCCAGGATTTCCTCCGCCGGGCCGCAGACGAACTGCAACTCCGATTGGCGCACATAGGCGGCGGGCGGCGTGTGGCTGTCTGCGGGCGGCACGTTGCTGCCGGTCTCCGCGAAGTGGTAGTCCCAGTAGGTGTTCAGGGTGGCTTGGGAAAGCTGGCGGGTGATGGCTTCAAAAGCGACGCGCGCTTCGCGAAACTGGTCCACCTTTTCCTTCGACCGCCGCCAAGTGCGCTGAATCGAGTCCAGGGCGCTGGCGATGACGACCAGGAGGATGGACAAAACCACGGTCGAGACCAGCAGCTCCACCAGGGTGAAGCCTGAATCCCGTGAGTGCTGCTGGTGCGGCGGGTTCACAGTCCGGTGCGGGCGATGAGGGTGGACTGACTGCGGTAGGCCAGGCGCGGCGCGCGGTCGAAGTCGAACGCGGAGTCCGGCACGGCGGCCACACGCACGGTGACCCGGCGCAAGTACGGCTCGGTCTTGCTGGCCGCCGGCAGGCTCACATTCGGGTCCGGCGCCAGCAGCTCCGCCACATAGGCGACCTCGCGTTCGCCGGGGTTCTCCTCCTCGATCAGCGAACCCTGATCGTTGAAGTAGAAGCGGCGGCGGTCGTGCTGCTGGCGGAAGGCATCGCCGCCCGCGGCGCCGCGCCATTCGGCGTCAGCCAGTGAACCGAAGATGTGGCGGCAGATGCGCCCGTGCGCGGACAGCTCGCCAGCCTCGCGGAGCTGGCTGAGGCCCTGCGGGATGAGACCGAGCAGGGTGGTCATGGCCACGGCGGTGATGCCGGTGGCGATGGTGACCTCGGCGAGTGAAAAGCCGCGCTGCCGGAGGCGGGCGAGGAACGGGATGCGGGTGTTTTTCATGGCGTGTTTTGTTTGGGGGTTACAGACCGAACCGCTTGCTTTCGATGACGCGGAACTGGTGAAAGTGATCGAGCGTGAGCCCGGCGTTGTAGGTGGCAAAGTCAGGCATGCCCGGTTGCTCGGGATCGAGGTAGCGCTCGATCACGCTGGAGCCGCGGTATTCGCTGGTGACTTTGTCCGCCTCCGTCATTTCCGCCGGGTCGCTGGAGCGGGACTTCTGAATGGTCTGCGCGATGTAGTGCACGCGGAACACGTTCGAGCGGGTGGTCAGCCGGGGATAAAGGCCGGCGTACGGGCGTTCCCGGGTGTTGTCGCCAGTGGGCCGGTGCCGCTCCCAGAAAGTCTCCATTTCCTCGTGACTTTCGACGGCGTTTTTTGGCACGAGATGCATCTCGCAAATCTCGCTCGGGCTGATGAAGGGGCGGCCGCGGGCGAAGCGCTCGTCGAACTGAGCCAGTGTTTTTTCCACGTCGATGCGGTGCCGCCAGAGCTTGCCATGATCCTCGCTCCAGAGGACGTTTTGCTGGGAGCTGTTGGGGAACACCTTGTAGTTGGGCAGGTCCTCGTCCGGCACCGCATGAATCACCTCAGCGGCGAGCGCCGCGTGCAGGCCGGTGGCGCGGCGGATGTGGGTGAAGGGGAAGATTTGGTAGTTGAGGTTGATTTTGCCCGCCGTGGAGAAGGGCTCGCTGATGGCGTAAGGCTCCACCACCGGCATCCAGAAAAACTCCAGCAGCAGGTGATCCGCCGGACTGGCACCGCCATGCGCGCTGGCGGCGCCGGGATGATTGCGCTGCGGACGGAAGAGCAGGGTGCGCCAGGGGTCGCCGGCGTGCACTCCAGCGGGGAGCGAGCCAAACATGACCGGCGAGGGCAGCAGGCGGTTCGGTGAAAAGAAGACCTCGTCCACCGTCGTATGCTGGCCGGGCTCGCTGAAGTAGGGCACACCGGCGTTGTTGGCCACGCGGTTGACGTTGCCCTCATCCGGTTTGTTGATGTAGGGGCCGTCGCGCGAGTGGCCGGCGCCGTTGTCGAAATCGCCATGGCGCTGCGCCGCCTGCCATGCTTCGTCGAAGTAAGGCAGATCCGGGAGGCGATGGTTGGGATAGGCTGCGGACTCGTTGTTAGGCACAAGCCGCTTGGCGTAGTCCGCCGTGCCACCGTAGTCGAAACCGGGCACGTGATTCGATACGAAGTTGGTGAAGTTGTGGGCGAGCCGGCGCTGGCCGTAATGGCGGTGGGCGCGCCAGTGCTCTGGGCCAGCCTCCGGCAGCGCGGCGGTGAGGCGGTAGTCGCCATGCCTGACGGTCACGGTTTGCACGACGTCACTGCCCTCCGACTCCTCGGCGCGATCCACCGCTGCCTGGTCGTTGCCGGGTGTGCGCACCGGGCGGAACACGCGAGGCGCGCCAGGCTCGACGGCGTCGAACCCGTAAATGAACGCGCCGAAACGCGGGTGGTTGTTATGAATGGGCGGCGAGTTGTGCTGGTGATGCCGGCCGCGCAACGTGGCGGCGGCCACCGGCCCCTGCTTGTTGCGCGCGGTGATCGTGTCCATGTTGGTGATGCCCAGGCAGCCGCGCGAGTAAAACGTCCACCAAGCCGGCGCTTCTTTGACGACGATATTGGCTTGGTTGGGCACGGCGGGAAGGTTGTTGCGCACCAGCGTCGGTGCTTTGACCGTGTTGGTCGGGAACGGAATGACCAAAGTCTGCGCCTCCATCGGCTCGGTCTCCAGCTCGCTTGATGTCCGGCTCAAATGGCCGGAGATGATCTCGACGCGCAACTCGCCCTCGGAGATTTGCATCGGCGTCTGGCCGTCTCGTCCCACCTCGATGTCCACAAAGTTGCTGAGCAGATCATAGTTGAGCACGCAGGTCTCATCGCTGTTGGTGCCGCCAGCGAACGGGCGCACCTTCCAGTTGTCGTTGCCCCAATTGTTGTCGGCCGGCATCGGCGCGCGCGCCGGCGCCTCGCGGCCGCGCATCAGCCCTTTCAAACCGGTGCCGTGACCGCCAAACATGAAGCAGCCCGGGTGGGTGGCGCGGCGGCCGCTGCGAAACAGCTCGCTGTCGCGCGGGAACAAAGGACGTCCATTCACGGTAAACCGGCTTAAGCCGCTGACACGCACCGTGATGTCCGGCTCGAGAATGGTGTAACCGGCCGCCGGCACGAAGAACTCCAGCAGCACCCGCGCCTGCACGCGGCGGAAGCCGGGCCGCAACGGGGTGTTAGCGGCGAGCTGATGATTCCAGTTTTGCCGTTGATAACCTGGATGACTTCCATCCGGTCCGTATGGGAATCCGCCGGTGGCCGGAAACCGCCCCAAGTCCGGCGCCTCGCCGCGCGCGGGGTTCGGTCTGGGCAGCGGCGGGAAATTGGAATACCAGCGGTCACGTGCGTCGGCGGGGTTGCTTTTGGGAGCGCTGCCGCCGCCCGGTTTGCCCAGAAAATCGGAGTGCTCCTCGAAGGGATTGTCGGGATCCTCGGTGTTGTCCGCCGCGCAGATGAAATGCAGCCCGGCCTCCGTCACGGTGGGGAAGCGCGCGATGCCTTGATAGGTTTTGTCTTCCACCTGCCAGCGCGAGGGCGTCACCTGGCCGTGGCCGGGAAACCCCAGCGCCTCGCGGGTGCCGTCATTGCCTGCGTCCGCGCTCTCGGGGTCCACCGCAAAGAAGCGCGGGTCGGTGTAGGTGGGGAAATCCACCACCCGCTTGGAGCCGGGAAAATAACCGAGCAGATGATTTTGGGTGGCGTTCTGACCCGGTGTCACCACCGTCTTGCCGAGCACCAGATTGCCGTCATGCAGGTTGGTGCCGCGGATGTAGTCAAAGAACTGCACAAGCAACTGCGGCAGGTCGTCGCCGTATTTGGCGCCGAACGTCTCCGCTACACTCGGGCTGTGCCCGGGCACGGGCTTGCGCAGCCATTCCAGAAGATGGCGCAGCAGCTCGTCGTTCGGCTGGAACTCGGCGTCGTGACGGGTCGAGTCCGCCCAGCCGCGCTGGAACAAATAGGCGCGCCGTCCCTGCGGCGTGCGCAGCGTGGCGCAGAAGCGGATGATCTCGTCAAAGGAGGTCGTGTAGTCCGGCCCGCGAAAACTCACCGGCCACATCGCCACCTTCGGCAGCCCGAAGGGATTGGCCTCCGGCGCCCGGCTGCGCGCGGTCAGAAAAAACGAGGAACGCTGCAGCCAGTCCGCGGACAGCTCCTCCCCGCCGTGCAACCGGTTGGGCGCGCGGTCCGGGCGCAAAAGAAACTCGTCCAGGCTGGCATAGAGCCGGTCCTGGCGGTGGCGCGCGAGTTCGATGGCGGCAATTTCCCCGCTCTCATAGGAGACCGTTCCGCCTTTGCTGCCGCCCGGCCCGATCTTGGGCACGAGTTGATAGATGACCTCCTTGAACGCGGGCGTGAGCAAACGCCCGGGAAACAGCACCGGGCTCAGCGCCGTGGTCGCGGGGTGACCGGGATAACGCTGGAACTCGCCGTTGGCAGGTTGATAGCGCGCATAGTCCGCGTCCGCCTCGTGAAAAAAAGTCGGCAGCGCCCAGGGCGTGGGCTCAGAGGCGGTGTTGACGTTGACCTTGGAAGACTCGTCATCGGTCCAGAAAGCCACCCGGCCCACAATGGGATTTTCGGCGGAGGCAGCGACGGCACCCTGAAATCGCCCATCCTGGCCCACCGTGCCCAGCGAACCGTCCTTCAGCACATAAAGCCACTCCACCGGCATCGGCACCCGCTGCGCGTCGCCACCGCCGGCAACCACCCCGTCCACCGCTTTGCCGGACAGCGTTTGCGCGCTGTACGAAAAGCCGCCGATGGTGCTCTGCTCGGAGCCGCCTTGGGCGCGCGGGTCGAGGACCGGAAAGCGCAGCCGCGCCTCGCCCCGGCGGTCAAGCCGCAGCACGGGACGGTTGAGATCCGTGTAGCGGTGCGGTTGCCGCTGCCAGTCCTGGCCCGGGCCATCCGCCAGCAGGGCCGCCTCCACCACCCCCTCGCCGGTCACGCTCATCTGGCTGCTTGAATAAAGCTTGTGCGCCTCCAGCGTGGCGCCGTCCACACGATGGCGGCGCGCCAGGCCGGGCTGGCTGGTCCAGGTTTGCCAGGCGTTGGCGCCCGCGGATTGGGAGGTCGCCTTGCGCAGTTGGGCGATCACCACATTCACCGCCAGATCGGCAAGCTGCCGGGATTCCTCCCCGCGCGCATGATGCCGCGCCGACTTCAGCTCGCTGCCCGACATCGAAAACAACGCCAGCAGCAGCACGGTCATCAAGGCCACGATGGACACGACCGTCACCAGGGCGATGCCGCGCCGGCTGCGAGGATGGGGGATGGAAACAAACATGACAGGCTGAGGTTGGGCGTCCCGGAATCGGCCGGCGGGGCCGTCTCCAGCGGGAGCGGGATGAATAGCCTTCCCCTGGCCGGGGATCAGCGTCAGTGGCCGGCGGGGCGGCCAGTGTTCACACACTAAACAAGTAGGAATTTAATGACGCACAATACCATTCTTGTCCAGTAGGATTTTGAAAAAAATTCAAATGCGCGCGCCCATCAGCACCTTCATCACGTCGTCCATGGTGACCCACCCTGCGATGTCATCACCGGCGGTGTCCACCAGGGCCGCCACTTCCTGCTTTTCCAGATAAAGCGCCAGCAATTGGGTGAGCGATGCTCTTGCATCGATGTGAAGGGCGGGACGCACCAAGCCGCGCCACGCCATGCCGTCTTTTTCCTCATGCTCCAACAACTGATGCACGAATAACTCGCGCACACGGATGTAACCGGTGACGCCGTTGAGGGTACCGTCGGTGCTGACCGGGTAACTGCGATGCAGCTTCGGACCCGCCGCGCGAACGTTCTCCGCAAGGGTCAATCGCTCGTCGAACACCCGCACCGCCTCCCGCGGCACCATCGCCGTTTTCACCCGGCGCGCGCTCAGCGTGGCGGCGTGGATGATGATGATCTCCTCCCGGCCGTGCAACAATTGCTCGGCCCGGGCGGATTGCACCAGGGTGATGATGTCCATGATCTGGTCGCTCTGGCTGCGTTTTTCTGAAGGGTTGGATTTGAGCTTCTCGCAAAAAATCTCCATCAACCGGACCAGCGGGTGGCAGAAATTCAGGACCCAGTACAGCGGGCCGATCAAACGCGGCGCCAGGCGCTCGGCGTGATGGACGCCCAGAATCTTCGGCGCCATCTCGCCCCCGAACAGCACCAGCAGCGTCATCAGCACGGAATACAGCCAAAGCCATTCCGCCCCGTACAAGGAGCTGAACACCGCGCCTGACAGCGTTGCCATGCCGGTGTTGGCCAGCGTGTTGAGCGCCAGGATGGCGGAGATGGGCCGCTCGATGCGGTTCTTCAACTGCAGCCAGCGCGCCGCGTCACCGCAACCCCGCTTCTGGTCCAGTTTCAACCGCAACGGATTCAAAGTCAGCAGCACGGCTTCGGTGAGGGAGCAGAAAAACGAAATGCCGAGTGTGGTCAGGGTGAGAAGGAAGATCAAAAGCATGACAAAACCGGCCAGCCACCGGGAAAGCGCCGCAGCGAAGCATAAATTCATATATAATCAATAGGATTTAATGCAGGGGTTATTGATGGTTGGCATGCCCGCTCCGGGTCGTTATGCTTCCCGATGAAGATTCAAGGCCAGTCCCGCCGCAGCATCGAAGCCGATCCAACGACCGGACGCGTGATGATCCTGGATCAAACCCGGCTGCCGCATGCGGTGGTGTGGCGGGAGCTGCGCGGGCTGGAGGACAGCGCCGAAGCCATCCGGGTCATGCGGGTGCGCGGCGCGCCGTTGATCGGGGCCACGGCGGCCTTTGGGCTGGCGCTTGCACTGCGCGCCGATGCCTCGGACGCGGGCTTGGAAAATGCCTGCAACACCCTGCTGGCCACCCGGCCCACCGCCGTGAACCTGCGCTGGGCGCTGGAGCGATTGAACAACGTTGTGGCGCCGCTGCCGGTGCTGCAGCGCGCCGGGGCCGCATGGCAGGAAGCCTGTCAGGTGAGCGAGGATGACGTGGCTGCCAACGCGGCGCTCGGCCGCCACGGCTTGGAGCTGCTGCGGGCGGCGCAGGCTGCCAAAAAAGATCCGGACACGCCGCTGCAAATCATGACCCATTGCAACGCCGGCTGGCTGGCGGCGGTCGATTGGGGCACCGCGCTGTCGCCGGTGTACCACGCGCACGCCGCGGGCCTGCCCGTGCATGTCTGGGTCAGCGAGACCCGGCCGCGCGGCCAGGGCGCGTCCTTGACCGCCTGGGAACTGCGCGAGCAGGGTGTGCCGCACACGCTGATCGTGGACAACGCCGCCGGCCACCTGCTGCAGCGCGGTTTGGTGGATGTGGTCATCACCGGCGCCGACCGCGTCAGCACGCGCGGCGACGTGGCGAACAAAATCGGCACCTACCTGAAAGCACTGGCCGCGCGCGCGCACGGCGTGCCGTTCTACGCCGCGCTGCCGGTCAGCACCATCGATTGGCGGCTTGAGGACGGCGTTGCCGGCATCCCAATCGAGCAGCGTGACGGGCGCGAGGTCACCCGCGTCATCGGTTGGGGTGAAAATGGCGCGGCCCAGGAGGTGCGGATTTGTCCGGAAGGCACCGCCGCCCGCAACGACGCCTTTGACGTCACGCCCGCCCGCCTTGTCACCGCGATCATCTCCGAAAAAGGCGTCTCGCCAGCGACCGCCGAGGGCCTCAGCGCCTGGGCGCCTTGACCGCATTCCCGCTGGCCATGCCGCTCATCCCGTCTGCCTACCGACCGCCCTCGTGGCTGCGGCAGGCGCATGCGCAGACCATGCTGCGCGCGTTGTTGCCGGTGCCAGGGTTTGCCGAAGCCCCGCGATGCGAGCTGCTGCAGTTGCCGGACGGCGACGTGCTGGAGCTGCACTGGCAGGGGGCGCGGGGAAAAGACACTCCGCTGGTGGTGCTTTGCCACGGCCTGGAGGGCAGCGCGGACTCGACCTACATGCGGGCGATGACACGGGCGCTGCTGGCAGCGGGCTGCAACGTGCTCACCTGGAGCTACCGCGGTTGCGGCCGCCAGCCGAATCGCCTGCCGCGCGCCTACCACAGCGGCGCCACCGAGGACCTGGCGGCGGTGGTGGAGCGGGCGCTCGCTGAAGGTCCTGGCGCACTGGCTTTGGTGGGCTTCAGCCTCGGCGGCAACTTGATCCTGAAGTACCTCGGCGAGCGCACCCCGCCGTCGCGCCTGCGCGCCGCCGCCGCCGTCTCCGCGCCCATCGATCTGGCCTCAAGCGCCGACGCGCTCGACTTGCGCGCGGACAACTGGCTCTACCGCCGCCGTTTCCTGCGCAGCCTGAACGGCAAGGCCGCCGCGAAAGCCCGCCGTTTCCCCGGTCAGGTGCCGTCGCAAGACTGGACCGCCATCCGCAGCGTGCGCGCCTTTGACGACGCCTTCACCGCGCAGCTGCATGGCTTCAAGGACGCGGCCGATTACTACACGCGCTGCAGCGCGCTGCCGCTGCTGCCACGGTTGACGGTGCCCGCGCTGCTGCTCAATGCGCTCGACGATCCCCTCCTGGCCGCGCCCTCCTATCCCGAGGAGCTGGCGCGCGCGCATCCCTGCCTGCACCTGGAAAGCGCCACGCACGGCGGCCACGTCGCGTTCCTCGACGCGCAACGCCCGCTGCGCTCGTGGATTGAGCAGCGCGTGCCGGCGTTTTTGCTGCCGCTGCTGGGTTGAAGGGAACGCGGGTTCATCGTCCTGCCCATACGCTTGCTCAGCCGGGTGCTTCTGTGGCACTGGCTTTTGAGTAGGAGTAGGAGTAGGAGTAGGAGTAGGAGTAGGAGTAGGAGATGAGGCGGCAAGACCCCCTCACTCCGCAGCCACCGCCGTCTGGCGCGAGCTGCCGAGGCCCTCGACACCGAGCTCCACCACGTCCCCTGGTTGCAGGAACTTCGGCGGTTTGAAGCCGAGTCCGACGCCCGGCGGCGTGCCGGTGGTGATGACATCCCCGGGCAGCAGGGTCATGAACTGGCTGACGTAGCTGACCAGGGTGCGCACGCCAAAGATCATCTGCGCCGTGCTGCTGTCCTGGATGGTCTCGCCGTTGAGCTTGAGCCAGAGGCGCAGGTCCTGCGGGTCGGCGATCTCATCGCGGGTGGCGATGAAGGGCCCGAGCGGGGCAAAGCTGTCGCAGCTTTTGCCCTTCACCCACTGGCCGCCGCGCTCGAGCTGCCACTCGCGCTCGCTGTAGTCGTTGTGCAGCACGTAGCCCGCCACGTGGTCCAGCGCGTTCTCCTGGCTGACGTACGAAGCCTTTTTGCCGATGACAAACGCCAGCTCCACCTCCCAGTCGGTCTTCACCGAGCGGCGCGGGATCACCACGTTGTCGTTGGGGCCGCAGATGGCGCTGGTGGCTTTGAAGAAAAGGATCGGCTCCTTCGGGATGTCGGCGCCGGATTCCTTGGCGTGGTCGGCGTAGTTCAGGCCGATGCAGACCAGCTTGCTCGGGCGGCAAAGCGGCGGGCCGAGACGGACATCGTTGCCCACTCCCGGCGCGCTGGCCGCGTTCGCCTCCGCCCAGGCCGCCAGGCGCTGCAGGCCGTCGCCGCCGAAGAAGGCCTCGTCGTAGTCCTGGCCAAAGTCCGACGCGTCGATGCGCCGGCCGTCGTCAAGAAGGAGCCCGGGCTTTTCCGCCCCGGCCTCGCCGAATCGAATCAGTTTCATGCGCGGCTGTTGTCGCCGTGCGGTGCCGGGGTTGCAAGGCCAAAGTGCGCGCCCGTCAGTCCCGGAGGCGGGCGGCCAATCGCGTGCGCCGTCAACCCGCCAGCCGCGGTCACTCGCGCTTCTTCCGCGTCTTCGTCTCCAGCTGTTTGATCAGCGGGGCGTCGTAGTCGCCGCCATCGAGGCTCCTCTGCACGGAGGCTTTCCAGGTGTCGAGCACGGCGGTCATCTGCTGCACGCGCTCCGGCTCCTGCGCGGCGAGATCGGTGGTTTCGTTCGGGTCTTTGGAAAGGTCGTAAAGCAGCACCGGTGCGGGCTTCTCCCCATGCGCATCGGGTGCCGCCCCGTCATGACGCTGGCGCGCGTCGGCGAGCAGTTGAAGTGCGCGGTGTAGAAGTGGTCCAGGCGCAGGCCGCTCGCCGCCAGCGAATCGAGGTTCGGCGTCTTCAACTGCGGGTGGCCGTTGTAGCCGGTGTCGCCCTAGCCCTGGTCCATCGGCCATGACGAGCAGCACGTTGGGCTTGCGAGTTTCCGCCGGGGCGGGCAGGACGGCGAGGCAGCCGAGCAGGCTGAGCCAAGGGGCGCGGCAGCGTTTCATCGGAGCCGGGTCGGGTTCGGGGCGGCTCAGGGCGCCGGTTGTTTCCGCGCGCGTTTTTGCTGGCCCTTGGTTTCCTGGGCGCGGCGCTCGGCCTCGGCGCTGAGCAGCTCGTCCTGCGTCGCCAGCCAGGTGGCGTAGTCCTTGGGCGAGGGCTTGGTGTAGTCGTAGGTGTCGAAGACCGCGCCGTTGCCGAGCGCGCGCGGGTCGCCCTCCTGCTTGAGCAGGTCCAGCATCCGGTCTTTGAGCTCGGCCATCACGCCGGCGAAGGCGGGATCGTTGGCGAGGTTGCGCACGCCGGCCGGGTCATCGCTGAGGCGGTAGAGTTCGTCAGCGGGGCGGAAGTTGAAGCTCAGGTTGAAGTAGTAGCCGCCCATCAGTTTGACGACCTCCTTCGTCGGGCTGTCGTCGCAGTTGCCGAAATTCGTCTCCGGATCG
>CAZKMS010000006.1:0-21843 GCA_964553805.1 uncultured Verrucomicrobiaceae bacterium | reverse complement strand
CCCCGAGCGCTGGCCGGCCTGCGATCGGGGTGGTAGTTGTGCACGTAGAGGAACTCCGGCGTGCGGATGGCGCGCACCGGGTAGCCCCAGCGGTTCGGGCGGCCGAGGTCGTGGCGTTCCTTGCCCGCCAGCATCACCTTGCGGTCCTCGATGTAGCCGGACTGCTCCGATTTGAAAAGCGGCACCAGGCTGCTGCCGGTGATCTGCGGGTGCTTTTCCACGCCGGCCAGCTCCAGGAAGGTCGGAGCGATGTCGCGCACATTGACAAAATCCTCCACCACCCGGCCCGGTTTGGCGATGCCCTTGCCCCAGCGCGCCACGAAGGGCAGGCGGAAGCCGTCCTCATGGATCTGCCCTTTCACATAAGGGAAGGGCATGCCGTGGTCGCTGGTGATGATGATGAGTGTGTCCTCCAGCTCGCCCGCCTCCTCCAGCAGCTTCAGCGCACGGCCGATGTGCGCGTCGGCGTGCTCCACCTCCACCGCGTAGTCCGCCAAGTCGCTGCGCACCGCGCGGATGTCCGGGAAGTAAGGCGGCACCGCGATGGCGGCCAGGTCCTTGCCCAGGCGCACGCCGGAGTGCAGCTCGTAGGCGCGGTGCGGCTCGCTGAAGCCCATCCAGAAGGAAAACGGCGCCGCCTTGTCCTTCCGGGTTTCGAGGAACGCCTGGAAGTTGCGCGCGTAATCGTTGCGGCCGATCCCGCTCGCCCGGGCGTCCGCCGTGTGCTTGTCAAAGCCCGGGCCGGCCGGATTGCGGGTCCAGCCCTGGCCGGTGTGATCGCCCGGGCCCCAGCCCTTGCCGGTGAGCCCCACCGTGTAGCCCGAGGCCTCCAGCAGATCGGGAAAGACCGCCCACTTCTTCGGGAAGATGGAGTTGTGAACGGACAGCTCCTCGAGCTGCCAGGAGTTCCGCCCCGTGAGGATGCTGGCGCGGCAGGGGCTGCATTTCGGGTTGGAGGTGAAGGCGTGCTCAAAGCGGATGCCCTCCCGCGCCACCCGGTCCAGGTTCGGCGTCTTCACCCAATCGCAGCCGTAAGCGCCGGCCGTGTTCCAGCTCATGTCGTCGAAGATGATGAAAAGGAAATTCGGCCGGTCAGCCGCGCGCGCGGCGAGGGCCAGGGTCAGCAGAGTGAGGCAGGAGAGCAGCGTCTTCATGGTGTGCGGCCTCAGGCAACGCGGGCGGGCGCAGCTTTTGTCATGAAAAGCCCGTCCGCCCGCAGCGGAAGGCTTTCAAAGCGCGCCCGGCGGTCGTGTGGCGGTGCGGGAAGCTCTTGGAGCACGTCTGGCGGTGGTTTTGCCGGCCTGCCAGCGGCCTTCGGTGAGCAGGCTCCACGGGTGGGCGGGCACGCCGCGCTCGTGGCGGTGGATCATGCCGATGAGGGCGTCCACGGCCATGGCGCCGATGAGCCGGGGATTCTCGGCGATGCCGCTGAGGCGGCTTGCGCCGTCCGGGATGCTGGCGGCGGCCAGGCTGACATCCCGCGGCACGTGCAGGCCCTCCGCCTCCAGCCAGGCGCTGACTTTCTCCACCCACGCGGGGGAAATGACCAGGGCGTCCGGCCGCTGGCGGCGCAGCCAGGCGCGAAAGACGGGAGCGGTGAAGACATCGGCGAGCAGGGGCTCCAGTGGCGCGCCGCCGCATTCGCGCTGGGCGATGAGGTAGCCGCTGAGGTAATTTTGATCGACTCGGGCGTTGTTGGCGGAGGGCAGGGCCAGGCCGATGCGCTGGCAGCCGAGCGCGCGCAACTGATGCACGGTCTGCTTCATGTTGCGCGATTGATGGTTCATGACGACGTGGAGCTGCGGCCGCCGCAGGGAATAACCGAGCGCGACGGCGGAAAAGGGGCTCCAGTCGAGGGCGAGCGTGCTTTGCCCGGCGGGCAGGGGGGCGGCGATGAGGCCCTGCACGCCGCGGGTGAGCAGGATGCGGGCGGCGCGTTTGGCGGTGAGGCCGGGTTCGCTGAGCCAGAAATTTTCCAGGCGGTAACCGAGCTCGCCGGCGCGGGTTTCGGCGCCTTCGAAGTAGGCGTCGAGGTGGATCATGTCGCGCCAGCCGTCGGCGCTGGGGAAGCTGGTGAGCCAGGCGAGGGTGCCCTGAAACTGGCGGGGGCGGGCCTGGGCGCGGTAGGCGTTGAGGGCGGCGAGGGCGGGGTCCGGCCGGTAGGCGTGCTGGTCGGCCAGGGCGCGGATGCGGTCGCGCGTGGCGGCGGGTATGGAGGGGTGGCCGCGCAGGGCGAGGGAGACGGTCATGGCGGAAACGCCGGCGAGGCGGGCGAGGTCGCGCTGGGTGAGTCGCTTCGGGGTCATGACGGCGGGCAGGCTATGGCTTTTTCCGCCAGCCTTCAAGCCGCCTGCGCCGCTGAGTTTGCGGTTAATTTGTCGCGGGGAACCGCCGCGGCTGGGCGGTGCGGAGGAAGGTGTTGCCGTCTTCGCGGACGCGGGTGCTGTCTGGAGCGCCTTTTGCGTGGGCCGGCGCTGCCATTTCAATGCCGGTGTCGCAGTCCTCGAATTGGTTGTCGCGGATCTGAATGAGATCGACCTGGGCGGCCATCGACACCCCTTGACGGAAGCCCTGAAAGCGGTTGCCGCGGATCTCCACGCCGGCTGTCATCGGCGGCAGGTGCGCGCCCAGGGCGGGCTGATCCGGCTGGGTGCCGGGCTCGGCGCAGAGGAACGTGTTGTCGAGAAGGCGCAGCTCCAAATTTTTGCTCCCCAGGCTGGCGCCATGCGGGTTTTTGTAAAGGGTGAATCCCCGCATGCAGCCGCTGACCTGGTTCCGCTCGATGAGGAAGCTGCCTTCCTCGAAGCAGTTTTTGTCCTCATACCCATCCGCCACGGCAATGCCGGAATGGAAGCCCGCCACCTCATTGTCCCGGACAATGCTGCCGCAGGCATAACCCTCGATCAGGCCGATGCCAAAGGTGCCGCCGCGCTCAAGATGGGTGTAGTAGAAATCGGACAAAAGCGGCGCCTGCGTGGACACGCGGTTGCGGGCGATCAGCGTGTTGCGGGCGCAAGTGATGATGCCCTGGCCGCTGGCGGTGATGGTGTTTCCGGTCACTTCGGTGTTGAAGCAGCCCTGCTGCACCTTCACGCCCGCCCAGATGCAGTTTGACGCCTGGCAGTCCCGCACAAAGCAGTCCACGGACGGGATGCCGCCGCCGCCCGCCACGGAGGCGCTGCGCGTGATGTTGAAGGCGTGCGTGCCGCCGTTGGCCTGGCAATTCTCAAAGCCGCTGGCGGTGCTGCTGATGAGCTTGAAGAGATTGTAGTTCGAAAAGTTGGCGTAGCTTTTTTCCTTGGCGTCCAGCACAGCCAGGAGCTCAGGGGCTAGCTGCGCTTTGAACCCGCGGATGACGGTGTTCCAAGCGTAAATGCCGTAAACCAGCGACAGCTCGGCATCGCCGTCCTTTTCGTGGGATTCGACCGCTGTGGAGAAGGTGATGTTTTCGACCAGGCAGTCCTTGCAGTAGCTGAGCCGCACCGGCATCGAGCATTGCGCGGTGCCCTCGATGGCGAGATCGCGCAGCACGACGTTTTTTGCCAGGCGCAGCGGGCTCACCGTGGTGGCCTGGCGCTGCACAAAGCCTTTGCCCGGCGGCTCCGGCTCGCGGCGGTTGTCTTTGAAGTAATCGGGAAACAGGCGCTTGCTGGTCGTGGTGATTTGCCGGCCCTCGACGGAGGCCACCACCGTCAGCTCGCCAAAAAAGCAGCTCGACTTCCGGGTCCGCCCCAGCACCCATTCGGGCGTGTAATGAATCCCCGCGGTTCCCTCGCGCAGCATGGAGTTGCGCTGCCCGCGGATCATGATCTCATCCCCCGGTCGCAAGCCGCCGTCACTTTTCAGAATCAAGCTGTCTGAGAAATCCACGATGTCTTCCGCGATCGGGATTTCCTCCCCTGCCTCGCCCGCAATGTCGAACAAGCGGCTGCCCAGCGGAATGAACACGGTGCCTGGCCCGCTGCCGCGCAACGTGCTGCCGCCGGGCAGCTTGATGTGCGAGCAAGGATAACGCCCCTCCGGCACCGTCACGCTCGGTGAGTCCTGGAAGGCCCGCGCCAGGGCCGGCGCCCAATCCCCGCCGCTTTTGTGCTGCGCGTAATCTGTCAGCATCACCGGCGCCGCCGTGGCGGCCGGCGTTGCCGAAACGAGCCATGCCGCCGTCAAGATGGCGGCTTTGCCGGAAAAAGGGAAAGGGAAGGCGGTCATGACATTGAGGGACGTGATCGGAGAGCCCAGTGTAATCGACTCTCCAATTCAGCCAAGAGGGCATCGCCAGGCAGACGGAGTTATGCTAACAGCAGCCAAGGCGGGCAATGCGGTAGCGGCCAACGGTCTTTTGCCAGATCGCCCGGGCTTTACAGATAAAGCGTCAATCCGCCGTGCAAAGCGGGCGTTCCGGCGCAGGATGACGGCACTGCGATGACGATGCCTGCTGCCACCCACGATGTGATTGTCTCCGGCGGCGGCCCTGCCGGGGTGGCCGCGGCGCTGAGCGCGGCGCGGCGCGGCGCGCGGGTTTTGCTGCTGGAGCGCTACGGTTTCTGCGGCGGCATGGCGACGGCGGGGCTGGTGAATCCCTGGGCGGGCCACGCCTGGCATGACCATGTGGACGAGCAGGGCGGGCGGCGGGCGTCGCTGATCGGGGGGATTTTCAAGGAGGTGAACCTGCGCCTGCAAGCGGGCGGGGGCTTCGGCTCGGCGCTCTCGGACTCGGCCTTTGACGAGGAGCTTTTGAAGCGGGTCTATGACGCGCTGCTGGGCGAGGCGGGGGTGGAGGTGCGCTACCACAGCTACGTGACGTCGCTGCGGATGGACGGGCGCCGCATCGTGGCGCTGACGGCGGCGTCGAAGGGCGGGGCGGAAACCTTTGCGGCGGGGCAGTTCATTGACGCGTCCGGGGATGCGGACCTGGCGGCGCTGGCGGGCTGCGCCTTCAGCGTGGGCCGGCCGGAGGATGGTCTGACGCAGGCGATGACGGTGAGCTTTCGCATGGGCAATGTGGACAAAAGGGATTTCATCGCCACCGGCAGCCTGCGCCAGGCGCGCGCTTTGGTGGAGCCCTACTTCCAGCAGGCGCTGGCGGCGGGGCGGCTGCATTACCCCTACCGCAACTTCGTGCACTTCTACGATTACCCGCGGCCGGGGGTGCTGCATTTCAACATGACGCGGATCAACCACGTGTCCGGGCTCAGCGCGGGGGATCTTTCCGCGGCGGAGATGGAGGGGCGGCGCCAGGCTTATGTGATGGCGGACTGGCTGCGGGCGGAGGTGCCGTGGTTTGCGGGGGCGTATCTGGAAAAGATCGCCACCCAGGTGGGCGTGCGCGAGACGCGGCACATCCACGGCCGGCACGAGATGACGAGTGCGGACATCGTGCAGGCGCGCAAGTTCCCGGACGGCATCACGCGCTCGCGTTATTTCATCGACATCCACAATCCGGCGGGGGCGAAGGACGTGCACCAGCAGGAAGGCGCCAAGGGGAAGGTGAAGGCGGAGTTTGGTCCGCCCGCAGGCGATTTCTACGAGGTGCCGTTCCGCAGCCTGGTGCCGGTGGATTGCCCGAACCTGCTGGTGGCCTGCCGCGCGCTGGCGGCGACGCACGAGGCCGCCGCCGCGGTGCGGGTGATGGCCACGATGCACGGCATCGGCGAGGCGGCGGGCATCGCGGCGGCGGAGGCGGCGCGGGGGGCGGGTGACGTTTCTGAGGTTCCGGGTGAATGGGTGCGCTCGCAGATTCCTTATCTGTCTGAGGGGCCTGACTTCGGCGCGCCCTGGAGAACGCCTGGCTAACTAACTTCCAGAACTAACCTAACTCGACGATGGATCTGCACTGGGCCGACCTGCTGGTGATCGCGATTTACTTCGCGGGCCTGCTGGCCGTCGGGATGCACTTCGCGCGGCGGGAGCGTGACAGCGAGCGCTATTACCTGGGCAAACGGAACCTGCCGGGCTGGGCGGTGGGCCTGAGCTTCATCGGCGCCACGATCAGCTCGGTGACCTTCATCGCCTACCCGGCGGACAGTTTCAAAACGGCCTGGCTGCGGCTGCTGCCGAACCTCGCGTTCCCGTTTGTCGCTTTGCTGGCGGCGCTGCTGTTCATTCCGTTTTTCCGGCAGGGGCGGGCGCGCTCGGCCTACGACTACCTGCGGCTGCGCTTTGGCGCGCCGGTGTCGGTGTATGCGGCGCTGGTTTACATGGCGGCGCAGGTGCTGCGCATGGCCACGATCACCTACCTGCTGGCGGTGCTGCTTTCGAATCTGCTGGCGCTGCCGGTGCCGGTCTGCGTGGCGCTGGTGGCGGGCTTCACCGGCTGGTATGCGACGAAGGGCGGTTTCGAGGCGGTGGTGTGGACGGAGGTGATGCAGACCATCGTGCTGATCGCCGGGGCGCTCGGCTGCGTGCTGGTGGTGGCGCAGGCGGTGCCCGGCGGGCTGGCGGAGGTGTGGGCGCAGGCGTCGGCGGCCGGGAAGATTTCCTTTCACGATCTGAATCCGGCCACGGGCCAGTTGGAGCCGGTGCGCGCGGGTTTTTCGCTCTCGGAAAAAACGCTGTGGATGCTGGTGCTGGTGGGCGCGTCCCAATACATCGCCGGGCAGCTCGACCAGGACACGGTGCAGCGCTGGTGCGCGGCGAGGTCGGATCGCGAGGCGCGCAAGTCGATGATCGTGCTCGGTCTCGGCGCGCTGCCGGTGTGGGCGGGCTTCATGTTTCTCGGCAGTTGCCTTTGGGTCTATTTTCAGCATCAGCCCAGCGAGGTGGCCGCGGCGATCCTGGCGGGCAAACGCAAGGCCGAGGACATCCTGCCGCACTTCATCCTCACCGCGCTGCCGCCTGGCGTGGCGGGCCTGGTGATCTCCGCGGCGCTGGCGGCGGGCATGTCCAGCCTGGGCGTCTGCGTCAGCGCGGCCAGCATGGTGTGGGTGGGCGATCTCTACCGCGCGCATTTGGCGCCAGAAAAAGAGGACCGGCATTACCTGCGTGTGGGGCAGGGTGCCTCGCTGCTGCTTTCCCTGCTGATGATGGGCGGGGCGCTGCTGTTTCACCTGGCGGACTCGAAGACCTTGATGGACGCCTCCATCATTGCCACCGCGCTGTTTGGCGGCGGCATCTCAGGAGCGTTCCTGTTTGGCATGCTCACCCGCGCGGGTGACCACCGCGCGGTGCTGGCGGGCATCGCCGCGACGATGGCCTTCACGGCTTACGCGGCGCTCGCGCAGTTCGGCTTTTTGCCGCGCGTGTTTGACCCCTACTACACCTCCATCCTGGCGAACCTGGTGATGCTGGCCGCCTGCGCCATCACCGCCTGGCTGCTGCCCGCCAAACCGCGTGACCTGAGCCGGCTCACGGTCTGGGAACCGCGCAATCCATTACCCAATCCACCACCATGAAGCACCTCCCTCTGATCCTCGCCTTGCTGACCGGCGCCGCCACCGCAGCGGACACAGAAGTCAAACCCCTGCTGCCCGACGGCAAAGCGCGCCCCCGCCGCGCCGCCGTGCTGCTGCTGGGCAATCTGCCGGAAGCGGTCGCCAGCGAGGTGCAGCAGCGTTTGCAGGACAGCGCCACGCTTTATCGCCCCGCTGAGCCGTTGACATCCACCGGGCAATTGCGCGCGCTTGCCGAGTCGAAGGCGGGGCGCGAGCTGCTGAGCCGCACCTGGCACGCGGTCCTGCTGCACCTGCCCAAAAGCGCGGATCTGGAGCCAAAGCTGCGCGGCGCGGAGAAAGCGGAACTGGTCTGGAGCCAGGCCGCCGGGGCCGACGCCGTGACCGCTGAACTGCGGCAGGCGCTGCTCGCCAAGTCGCCGCCCTGGGCGGAGCTACCAGCGGGCGAAAAGCGCGACCCGGCGCGCCTGCTGGCGGACGAGAGCTTGCTCGCCGACCCGGATGCCCTGCCGGTGGCGCCGACGCGCACCGCCACCGTCTTCCGCGCGGAGGAGGGCCAGTGGCAGTTCAACCTCCATTCCTTCATCGCCCATCACGACGGGAAATTCTGGGCCATCTGGTCGTCCGGCCGCGTCAATGAGGACAGCAGCAGCCAGTTCATCCGCTACGCCACCAGCGCGGACGGCCTGAGCTGGAGCGAGTCTGCCGTGCTCGCCGCCGACCCCGATGGCGAGGCCGGGCCGCTGCGCTGGCTGGCCTCCGGTTTGTATGTGCAGGACGGCCAGCTTTACGCGCTCGGTTGCCTGAACGCGGGCCACCAGGAAAGCCGCATCTGGGCCGGCGCCAAGCTGATGCGCCTGCAATGGACACCGGACGGCTGGCAGGATCGCGGCCTCTTCGCGGACAATTGCATGGTCTATTTCCCCCCGATGCGCGTGGCCGGCCGCGACTTCCTCGTTTGGCGCGATGAAAAAGCGCACTTCTTCACCGCGCGCTCGCTGCCCGGCACGGCGCAGTGGGAGGTCAAAAAGCATCCGCACTTCCCGCCCGACTACCGCATGAGCGAGACCTCCGCCTACGCCGATCCGGACGGCGTCCTGCACCTCATCATCCGCGACCAGGGCCTGACCAAACGCCTCTACCACTCCCTCAGCTTCGACGACGGCACCACCTGGACCCTGCCCGTGAAGACAAACTACCCCGACGCCGTCAGCAAAAACTTCTCCGGCCGCCTCAGCAACGGCTGGTACTACCTCATCAACAACCCCAAAACCAGCGGCCTGCGCGATCCCCTGACCATCAGCTTCAGCCGCGACGGCTGGATCTTTGGCTCCCCCAAAATCCTCCGCCGCGACTCCCCCGTTCGGCGCTACAAAGGCGGCGCCAAACCCGAGCGCAGTTTCCAATACGCCGACGCCATGGAGCACGGCGGCCAGCTCTGGGTGCTTTACGCCACCAACAAAGAGGACATCGAAATCTCCGCCTACGCCCTGGACAGCCTCCTGCCCGAGTGAGCCGCTCCCGCGACTCTCCAGCGGTGCGATGAAGTTCCCCAGTGGCTGTGCTTGCCTGTGTCTGAGGCTATGGCGCCAATTTTTCGACTTTGAGAGGTCGGGACGTTTTTTGCCGCTGGCGCGGGGGTGTCAGGCGAGGAGGTCGGTCAGGATGTGGCCGTGGACGTCGGTGAGGCGGAAGTCGCGGCCGGCGTGGCGGTAGGTGAGCTTTTCGTGGTCCATGCCGAGCTGGTGGAGGAGGGTGGCGTGGAGGTCGTGGACTTCGACGGGGGTGTCCTCGGGGTATTTGCCGATGTCGTCGGTGCGGCCATGCACATGACCGGGCTTGAAGCCGCCGCCGGCGACCCAGAGGGAGAAACAGTCGCGATGGTGGCCGCGGCCGTTTTTGCCCTCGCGGGTGGGGGTGCGGCCGAATTCGGTGGCCCAGAGGATGAGGGTGTCGTCGAGCATGCCGCGCTGCTTGAGGTCGAGGATGAGGGCGGCGGTGGGCTGGTCGGTGTTGTAGGCGAGGTCGGCGTGATCGTTCATTTCGCCGTGGGAGTCCCAGTTGGGCCGGGAGCCGGTGTCGATGAGCTCGATGAAGCGGACGCCGCGCTCGGCGAGGCGGCGGGCGACGAGGCACTGCCAGGCGAAGTCGGCGCCGGGGCCGTGGGTTTTGCGGTCGAGGCCGTAGAGGTGGCGGATGTGGGCGGGCTCGCGGCTGAGGTCGAAGGCCTCGGGGGCGGCGGTCTGCATCTGGAAGGCGGTCTCGAAGGACTTGATGCGGGCGGCGAGGGCGGTGTCGTGCGGGCGTGCGGCGAGGTGGCGCTGGTTGAGGCGGCGGGTGAGGTCGAGCTCCAGGGGCTGGAGGTTTTTGGCGCCAGCGGGGCTGTGGAGGTTGGCGATGGGGTTGTCTCCGGGGATGACGCGGGTGCCCTGGTGGGCGGCGGGGAGGAAGTCGGAGGCGTAAACCTGGGTGCCGCCGTAGGGGAGGTGGGGGCAGATGACGACGTAGCCGGGGAGGTTCTGGCTGGGGGTGCCGAGGCCATAGCTGACCCAAGAGCCGAAGCTGGGGCGGGCAAAGGTGGGGGAGCCGGTGTGCATGCCGAGGGTGGCCTCGCTGTGGTCGAAGTGGGAGGCCTTCATGGTGCGGATGAGGCAGATCTCATCCATGACGCCGCGGAGGTGGGGGAAGATGTCGCTGACTTCGGTGCCGCAGTTTGGGTTGCGGGCGGCGCCGAAGAGGTTGCCCATGAGTTTGTCCGGTCCCTGGCCGTCGCGGCCGTTTTTGAGGGGCTTGGGGTCGAAGGTGTCGATGTGGGAGACGCCGCCGGTGGCATAGATCATGATGAGGCGCTTGGCCTTGGCGCGGGTGTGGGAGCGGCGCGGGGAGAGGGGGTCGTCCGCGGCGAGCAGCTCGGAAAGGATGCCGGGCAGCAGCAGGGGGCTGCGGGCGAGGAGGGAGCGGCGGGTGAGGGACATAGGGATCTGAATTTGGACAGGATTAACAGGATTGGGGGAGGATTGACGGGATTTGAAGGGCTGTTCATGGTAGCTCCCGAAGTGAGCCAATGAAGTACGCGGGGCAGAAGAGGAAGATGGCGAGGTAAACGAGTGCGAAGAGGGTGAATTTGACCGGTGCGCTGCGCCACTCCGCACGCCGCCAACCCAAAAAGCCTAACGTGAAAGCGCCATGCTTGATGCCAAAGACCAATGAACCCAGAGTAAGCAGGGTGAGTGCTCCGTAAATGGCTACAGGCAGCCATTCAGTAAGGCCGGGTGGCAAGGAGAAGCGCATGAGACTCGGGACTTGGACAGGATGAACGGGATTTTGAGAGGGGCGAAATGCGGGGTGGCTTGCTGGCCTTTAGGCGATCAGTGAATTGGCGGCTGCGCCGCGAGGTTTTTTGATCGGCTGAAGCCTAGACACCAGCGGGGGCGGCTTTACACGGGCGGTCTCCTGTGCGAAGTTGGGCGGTGACGACGCGGGAATTTGCCTCGAAACATCGAAGCTTGGTGTGGTCGCGCCGGGACGCGCCGCCGGAGGTGATTCTGCGCGCGGCGTTGTTGGCGCCCCGCTTTCACACGCTGCTGGATGCCTGTTGCGCGTTCGGGTGGGAGGTGGTGACGGGGGAGTGGAAGGAGCTTGCGAACGAGCCGAGCCGGGAAGTGAGGCGGGCGGCGCCACTGGTGGAGCGGATGCTGAGAAACATTGAGGCGGGGTTCCGGCATGCTGCGGGCTGACACGCTTGAGCTTTGGCGATGGCTGGAGGGCCAGCCGGCTTTGCAAGGCTTTGTGCTGGTGGGCGGCAGCGCGCTGGCGTTGCGCCTCCAGCACCGGGTGAGCGAGGACCTGGACTTCGCCTGGCCGGGGGTCCGGCTGCCGCGCCTGCGCCTGGATGCGCTGCTGCGGCTGGCGGGCGAGCGGGGATTGCAGGCGCAACGGCGGGATGACCCGGGCGCGTTGGATGAGTTTGAGATCGCCGGCATGGACCTGCACGACTACCAGCAGGGTTTCCTGGTCAACGGCGGCGTCAAACTGAGCTTCTTCGCGGCGGATGAGGGGCTGGCGCGGATGCTGGCCGGCGCGGAGAAGGCCTCTTGCGCACGGCTGGCGACGCTGGACGAGCTGTTCGCCAGCAAGGCGCTGGTGACGGCGCAACGATCGAAGACCCGCGACTGGTTTGACCTTTACATCCTGATGACGCAGCACGGCAAGACACTGGAGGACATGAAGGAGGTTTTTCAGAAGGCGGGGGTGAGCACGCAATGGGATACGACGCTGCAGAGGCTTTGCTCTGGGCAGCCTTCGAGGCATGATGAGGGCTACGAGCATTTGATTGAAGAGCCGCCGAGCCTTGAGGAAATGACACGATTCTTCCGCGCGGAACGCGACGCTTATGAGCGGCGGGAGGCGGCGGAAAGGGCGCGCAATGGGCGGTGAGGCAATCATGGCGGCGGTTTTTGGGGACAGGATGAACGGGATTGGGGGGAGGATTGATGGGATTTTGAGAGGGGCGGAATGCAGAGTGACTTGCTGGTGTGTAGCCTTTAGGCGATCATTGAATTGGCGGCTTCGCCGCATTTGTTTTTTGATCGGCTAAAGCCTATACACCAACAGCAGCGGTTAGAGTTCGGGGTCGTCCCAGCCTTGGCCATAGTGGTTGATGGGGTAGGTTTTCCAGAGGCGTTCGGCTTCGAGACGTCCGTGAGTTTCGAGGAAATCATGGGCGCTGGACCAAGGCCACTCAGCCCACTTTTGGACATAGCCGTGCCGCACGGGGTTGTGATGGATGGAATTGACGGTGGCGTGGTAGTGGCCGTCGCTTTTCATGACGGTTTCCGCGACTTTGCACCAGACCTGACGTCCGCGACTGCTGTCTTCGCCGTTCCACTGGTGAGAGCTGGACCCATGAAGGCGGCCCACGGCTTTGAGCACAGCCAAGACATCGCCGGTGTGGGCGAGGACGTGATAGTGGTTGGGCAGGAGGACCCAGGCGTTGACTTGAGATGCGTGGGTGAGGAGGAGGTCGAGTAACTGGTGGCTGAACTCGGACATGCGCTCCTGGGTTTTGCCGATGTGCGGCTGATGCTCAAAACAGGCGGCGGTGAGATGGTAGTGGCGCTGACCGCTGTCCACGTGCCGCGGGCTGTGAGCGGGGCGACCCCGGCGCAGGCGGTCCGCGAGAACGGCCTTGCGGTCGTGCTCGGAGAGCTTGCGCCAGCGGTACGGGGTGGAGGGCATGAGGTTGGAGCGGAGTGGAGTGTGAGTTGGTGTACAGCCTTTAGGCGATCGTTGATTTGGCGGCTGCGCCGCGATTGTTTTTGATCGGCTGAAGCCTATACACCAACGGGGGCGGGTGTTTTCGGCATGTTAATCGAGGTAGAGGAACTCGTTGGCGCGGAGGAGGGAGCGGGTGAGGGAGGTCCAGGCGGTGGCGGGGTGGGGGGTGTTTTGCTGGAGGCGGTGGAGGTGGCTGAGGAGGAGGGTTTTTTCCTCGGGGCTGGGGGGGCGGTGGAAGAGCTGGCGGTGGAGGTGGCTGAGGTGGCCGGCTTCGTCGCGGCCGGTCTGAAGGAGTTTTTCGACGATGCCTGCGGCGGCGCTGTGGACAGTGTCGTCGTTGAGGAAGTGGAGGGCTTGGAGGGCGGTGATGGAGCTGTCGCGGGCGGTGGTGCAGGCATTGGGGTCAGGGCCGTCAAAGGTCTGCATGTAGGGGCGCTGGGTGAGGCGGCGGCTGAGCTGGTAGATGCTGCGTTTGGCGTTGAAGAAGTCGCTCTTGAAGGGGTAGTGCTGGGTGTAGTCCCACTCGCGCATGGGGGGGAAGGGGAAGGGCTCGGTCTGGGGGGTGAGGTCGAGCTGGCCGCTGAGAAGGAGGAGGGTGTCGCGCAGGGATTCGGCGTCGAGACGCTGGCGGGGGAATTTCCAGTAGCGGGTGTTGGCGGGGTCGGCGGCGAGGTTGCCGGGGCTGTCGGTGGAGGCGAGGTGCCAGGTGCGGGAGGTGAGGATGCGGCGGTGGAGGTGCTTCAAGGACCAACCGTGGCGGATGAAGTCGATGGCGAGCCAGTCGAGCAATTCGGGGTGGGTGGGGGCTTCGCCGCGCAGGCCGAAGTCGCTGGTGCTGGGGACGAGGCCTTTGCCGAAGTGACGCTGCCAGACGCGGTTGACGATGACGCGGGCGGTGAGGGGGTTTTTGGCGCTGGTGAGCCACTGGGCGAGCTGCAGGCGGCCGCTGGTCTGGGCGGCGAGGTCTTCGGGCAGGGTGAAGCCGCCGAGGACGTCGGGGAATTTGCGCGGGACTTCGGCGCCGGGGCGGTCGGGCTCGCCTTTGAGCTGGATGCGGGCGTTGGTGGGCCGGGCGTCCTGGACGGCGTAGGCGGCGGGGATGAGGGGCTGCTTTTTGAGGTGCTTGGCGAGGTCCTCACCGGCGTCGCGGGTGCGGCGGAGCTGGCGGTCGAGCTCGCTTTTGAGGCGGCGTTGCTCGTCGAGGGAGACGGTTTTTTCGAGGCGGGCGTAGTCGATGGACTTGGCTTCGTCGGCGGCGAGGCGTTTCTCGAGCTCGGCCTCCAGTCGGCGGGTTTCTTTTTCAAAGGGCTGCAATTTGGCGCGAACGGCGGGCTCGGGGATGAGGGGGACGAAGTCGTGCTGGGCTTTGAAGAGCTCAAGGCCGGGCTGGGGGTAGCGGGTGGAGACGAAGATGCCGTAGAGGCCGTAGTAGTCGCGGGTGGAGATGGGGTCGAATTTGTGGTCGTGGCAGCGGGCGCAACTGAGGGTGAGGCCCATGACGGTGCGGCCGAGGTTGTCGAGGGTGTCCTCGATGGTGAGGTGCCAGGGGTAGCGCTCGATGAGGGAGCCGAAGCGGCGGGCGAGGGCGAGGTAACCGGTGGCGATGGTCTGGCGGTTGCGCTGGTCCTGGGTAGCGGCGGGGAGGAGGTCGCCGGCGAGTTGCTCGGTGAGGAAGCGGTCGTAGGGCAGGTCGGCGTTGAGGGCGGCGATGACGTAGTCGCGGTAGAGGCGGGCCTGGGGGATGGGGTAGTCGGAGTTGTCGCCGGCGGTGTCGGCGTAGCGCACCCAGTCGAGCCAGTGGCGAGCCCAGCGCTCGCCGTAGTGGGGGGAGGCGAGGAGACGCTCGATTTCGATGCGGAGATTGGAAATTGAAGATTGGGGATTGGAAAATGGAGATTGGGAAGCCGTGGGCGGGAGGCCGGTGAGGGCGTAGTGGAGGCGGCGGGCGAGAACGTGCGGGGCGGCGTCGGGGGCGGGGGCGAGTCCGGCGGCTTCGCGCCCGGCTTGGATGAAGTGGTCGATAGGATTGAGCGGCCAGGCTTTGTCTTTGACGTTGGGAATGGGTGGCGCGGTGAGGGGGTGGAAGGCCCAGTGGGTGGTGGCGGGTTTGGTTGCAACGACGGCGGGAGCGCCCGCGCCCGGCCAGTCGGCGCCGGCTTCGATCCAGGCGGTGAGGGTGGTGATTTGCTCCGGGGTCAGGCGCGCGCCTTTGGGCGGCATCTGGTCGGATTTGTGAGGGGAGGTGACGCGCTGGAGCAGGGCGCTTTGCGCGACGTCGCCGGGGACGATGGCGTGCTGGCCGGAGTCGGCCTGGGCGAGCGCGGCTTGTTTCTGGTCGTAGCGCAGGCCGCCGTTTTGCTCGGCGGGGCCGTGGCATTTTAGGCAGTGCGCCTCGAAAATGGGCTGGATGTCGCGGGCGAAATCGGGCGCGGCGGTGAGTTGGGTTGTGGTGATGAGGAGAAGCAGGAGCTGGTGTCCAGGCTTTAGCCGGTCATCCAAATGGCGGCTTTGCCGCGATGGTTTTTTGGGTCGGCTAAAGCCTATACACCAACGGGAGCGGCTCATGCCTGGACACCGACGGATGAAGCGGGCGGACATGCTCAGGCGAAGCGCTCGGGGTTGAGGATGCGGCGTTTGCCGGCTTCGAGGTGCGCGGTCATGAGGCGGGCGGCGGCGTCGGCCCGGCCCTCAAAGATGGCGGCGATGATGGCCTCGTGCTCGGCGGTGGATTCGGCGGGACGGGCGCGGTCGCTGTCGGTGACGCGGAGGATGACTTGGTGGATCTTGTCGCGCAGGCGCTCCATGGTGGAGAGGATTTCGCGGTTGCCGAGGTAGGAGGCGAGCAGGTAGTGCATCTGCTCGTCGAGGCGCATCAGCTCGCGCAGGTCGTTTTCGGCGAGGGCGCGGCGCTGGCTGGCGAGGTTGGTTTGCAATTCGGCGATCTGGGCGGGGCGGAGGTTGCCGGCGAGGCGGCGGGCGGTCCAGGATTCGACGGCCTCGCGCAGCTCGTAGTGATCGACGATGTCCTCGACGCTGAGACCGCGCACGACGACACCCTGCTGGGCGGAGATGGTGACAAAACCCTCCGCCTCCAGCCGCTCCAGGGCGACATGGACCGGCGTTTTGGACATGCCAAGCTGGGCGGCGAGTTGGCGCTCGGAAAGGAAGGTGCCGGGTGGGAACTCGCCGGAGACGATGAGGCGGCGCAGCTCGGTGTAGGCGCGGGATTGCAGGCTGGGAGAGGCGGCGGCAGGCATGGCGAGAGGGGAAAGTTCGACTGGGATAAGACTGGTATGCCAGTTGATACGGCGCTGCTTGAGCGGCTCTTGCAAAGGGTCGCGCGGCCTGTCGCACAGCGAGCATTGCCACGCTTCCGGCGCAGGCGTATTGCTTCCACCCCCATGTCCGCCTCCAAAAAAGCCGCCCCTAAAAAGCGCCGCCCTGCACGCCCCGCCGGCAACGCCGTCATCGAAATCCGCGGTGCCCGCCAAAACAACCTGCAGGGCATCGATCTCGATCTGCCGCTCGGCAAGTTCTGCGTCGTCACCGGCCCCAGCGGCAGCGGCAAATCGTCGCTCGCCTTCGACACCATTTACGCCGAGGGCCAGCGCCGCTACGTCGAGACCTTCTCTCCCTACACCCGGCAATTTTTCGAGCGCATGGACAAGCCGCAGGTGGACGCCATCCACGGCATCCCGCCCGCCATCGCGATCGAGCAGGTCAACAACATCCGCTCCACCCGCTCCACCGTCGGCAGCATCACCGAGATCAACGACTACCTCAAAATGCTGTTCCCGCGCCTGGCGGAGGCGAACTGCCCGTCCTGCCATCGTCCGGTGCGGCCGGAGACGGCGGAAAGCATCCAGCGCACGCTGCTTGCCGAGCATGCCGGCGCCACCGCCCTCATCGGATTCCAGGTTCCGGTGCCAGCGGGCACCACGCCCGGCGACTTTTTTCCCTTCTTGCAAAGCCAGGGCTACCTGCGCGTGTGGCTGTATGGCGAGGTCATGCGCACCGACGAGCCGGCGGCGTTGAAGGGGAAAAAACTGCCGGCTCAGGTACTGGTCATTCAGGACCGCCTGACGCTGGAGGCCAAATCGGCTTCGCGGCTCTCCGAGGCGATTGAGGCCGCGCTCCGGCTCGGCAAGGGCCAGGTCAGTGTGGTGTGTTTTGAGTTGGATGTTAAGGGCACCACAAAACCAACCGCCTCCCTTAACACTGAAAACCTAACACCTAACATCTTCTCCTTCTCCACCGACTGGCGCTGCGCCGACTGCGACCTCACCCTGCCCGCGCCGACACCCGGCTTGTTCTCCTTTAACAACCCCATCGGCGCTTGCCCGGCTTGCCGCGGCTTCGGCCGCACGCTCGGCCTCGACCTGCGCAAGGCCATGCCCGACGAGTCGCTCAGCATCGATGCCGGGCTCGTGCGCGCCTTCCAGGGCAGCACCTATTCCGAGTGCCAGACCGAGCTTGAGCGCGCCGCGAAGCGCAAGCGCGTCTCCCTGTCCAAGCCCTTCGAGGACTTCGACGACGAGGAGCGGCGCTGGCTCATCGAGGGCGAAAATGATGACCCCGAGGAAGCCTACAACCACGGCGAGTGGTATGGCGTGCGCGGCTTCTTCAAGTGGCTCGAAGCGCGCTCCTACAAGATGCATGTCCGCATCTTCCTCAGCCGCTTCCGCGCCTACACCACCTGTCATGAGTGCGGCGGCGGCCGGTTAAAAAAGGAGGCCTATCACTTCCGTCTTGGCGGCCATACCATCGCTGAGCTGTGGATGCTGCCGGTCACGGATTTGCTGCCCTTTGTGCAGGCGCTCGCGGTGCCCGCCGCCGACAACGCCACCGCCATGCTGCGGGATGAGATTGCCTCCCGCCTCAGTTACCTCGACCGCGCCGGCCTCGGTTACCTCCATCTCGACCGCCAGACGCGCACGCTCTCCGGCGGCGAGCTGCAGCGCGTCAACCTCACCACCTGCCTCGGCGCCTCGCTGGTGAGCACGTTGTTTGTTTTGGACGAGCCCAGCATCGGCCTGCACCCGCGCGACATCGGCCGCCTCATCGGCGTGATGGAGGGCCTGCGCGACAAGGGCAACACCCTGCTTGTGGTCGAGCACGAAGAGGCTGTCATGCGCGCCGCCGACCACCTCATTGAGATTGGTCCCGGCCGCGGCGACAAAGGCGGACGTCTGGTCTATGACGGACCGCTGGCGGGTTTGGAGAAACAAAAAGGCTCTCTTACCGCTGACTACCTTACTGGCCGCAAACGCATTCCCGTGCCCCCCACCCGGCGCCAGGCGAAGCGCCACTTGAAGATCACCGGCGCGCGCCAGAACAACCTCAAAAAGATCGACGTCGAGCTGCCTCTCGGCGTTTTCTGCTGCCTCACCGGCGTCTCCGGCTCCGGCAAAAGCACGCTGGTGCATGAGGTGCTTTACCGCAACCTGCAGCGCCTGCGCGGCGAGGTCACCGAGGACGAGCCCGGCCTCGTGCGCGCCATCAGCGGTCATGAAAAAATCAACCAGGTGGTGATGGTCGATCAGTCGCCGCTCGCTCGCACACCGCGCTCGACGCCCGCCGTTTATGTCGGCGCGTTCGACACGATCCGCGAGTTGTTTGCCGGCACCGGTGACGCGCAGGCGCAAGGCGTCAAGCCCGGCTTCTTCTCCTTCAACTCCGGCCAGGGCCGCTGCGAGCGCTGCTCCGGCTTAGGTTATGAAAAGGTCGAGATGCAGTTTCTCAGCGATCTTTTTGTGACCTGTCCCGAGTGCGAAGGCAAACGCTACCAGCCGCACGCTTTGCAAATCAAACTCGGCGGCAAGTCCATCCACGACGTGCTGCAAATGACCATCGACGAAGCCGTCGCCTGGTGTGGTAGCTCAGGCGTCTCGCCTGAGTCGAGTCATTCAGGCATCCTGCCTGAATCGGAATCCCGCACCAACAAAGCTCAAGCCAAACGCCTCGCCAGCATCGCCACGCAGCTCCGCGTGCTCATTGAGGCTGGATTGGGGTATCTCAAGCTGGGACAGCCGTTGAACACACTCTCGGGTGGGGAGGCGCAGCGGTTGAAGCTCGTGGGTCATCTCATCAGCTCGGCAGGCAAGATGCCCGCCGAACCGGAGACAGGCAGGATGCCTGAGCCACACTCGGCAGGCAGCATGCCCTTGCTGCTGCTCGACGAGCCCACCACCGGCCTGCACTTCGACGACATCGCCCTGCTGGTGAAGCTGCTCCAGCGGCTTGTGGATGAGGGCAACAGCCTCGTCGTGATCGAGCACAACCTCGATGTCATCCAGTGCGCGGATTGGGTCATCGATCTCGGGCCGGAGGCCGGAGCGCAGGGCGGCCAAGTCGTCGCCACGGGGACGCCGGAGGCGATCGCGTGCTGCGAGGCCTCGCACACTGGCCGCTTTCTTGCCGCCAAGTTTGACCCGCGCCTCGCCGAGCCTGCAACGCCGTATCGAACAGCCAAACGCAGCACGACGGAGACCCGCAACAACACCATCCTCATCCGCGGCGCGCGTGAGCACAATTTGAAGAACATCACCGTCGAAATCCCGCGCGACGAATTCGTCGTCGTCTCCGGCCTCAGCGGCAGCGGCAAATCCTCGCTCGCCTTTGACCTCGTCTTCGCCGAGGGCCAGCGCCGTTTCCTCGACTCCATGTCCGTCTATGCCCGCACCTTTGTCGAGCAGATGGAAAAGCCCGAGGTGGACCTTATTTCCGGCGTGCCGCCCACGGTCGCCATCGAGCAGCGCATCTCGCGCGGCGGCGGCAAGTCCACCGTGGCCACCGTCACCGAGGTCTGGCATTTCCTGCGGCTGCTCTTCGCCAAGCTCGGCACCCAGCACTGCCCGCGCTGCGATGTGCCGGTGGAAAAACAAACCGTCGCCGCCATCGTGCAAACCATCGCCGCGCAAGCCAAACGCGGCCCGCTGCACCTGCTCGCGCCGCTGATCAAGGCGCGCAAAGGCTTCCACACCGATGTCGCGGAAGCGGCGCGCAAGCAGGGCATCGAGACCCTGCTCGTGGACGGCCGCTTCAAACCCACCGAGGGCTTCAAAAAACTCGAGCGCTTCAAGGAGCACAGCATTGACGCGGTGGTCGCCGAGATCGCCAAAGGCGCGAAGGAACTGGCGCTGCGTCCGCTGGCGGAAAAGGCGCTCAAGCTTGGCAAAGGCACCCTGCGCCTGCTGCTGCCCGACGCCAGTTTGATCCCGCTCAACACCGAAATGAGCTGCCCGGGCTGCGGTTTGTCCTTTGAGGAGCTTGACCCGCGTTTGTTCTCGTTCAACAGCCCGCACGGCTGGTGTCCCGACTGCCGCGGTTTTGGTTTTCAGGTGCATAGCAGCGGCGCCGACCCGCGCCATGACGGCATGTCGCAGCTTGAAGCCGAACTCGAGGAGGAGCGCCGTCTCAGCCGCCGTGGTGGCGACAGCAGCGATGACGAGGAGGGCGAGAAGGAGCATGTGGTATGCGCTTCCTGCCACGGCAGCCGCCTCAACGAAATCGCGCGCAGCGTGAAACTCGTAGCTCAGGCTTCCAGCCTGAAAGGTGTCTCACGGGCATCTTGCCCGCCGCCATCAAAAAAAGCGGCAACCAAGATGGTTGCCCCACTTCGCATCCAAGACCTCAACGCCCTCTCCGCCATCGACGCCGCCGCCCTCGTCGAAACCTTTTCCTTCACCGGCACCCAAGGCATCATCGCCCGCGACATCCTCACCGAGATCAAACAGCGCCTCAAATTCATGCAGGAAGTCGGCCTCGGCTACCTCCAGCTCAACCGCAGTGCCGACACCCTCTCCGGTGGCGAAGCCCAGCGCATCCGCCTCGCCGCCCAGCTCGGCTCTAATCTGCGCGGCGTGCTTTATGTGCTCGACGAACCCACCATCGGCCTGCATCCGCGCGACAACCAGCGCTTGCTCGACACCCTCACCGCCCTGCGTGACAAGGGCAACTCGCTGCTCGTGGTCGAGCACGACGACGACACCATGCGGCGCGCTGACACCATCATCGATCTCGGCCCCGGCGCGGGGCGTTACGGTGGCGAGGTCATTTCCCAGGGCTCGCTCAAGCACATCCTCAAAGACAAAAACAGCGTCACCGGCCAAGCTCTCCGCCATCCCATGACGCATCCGCTCAAAGGCAGCCGCCGGCCGCTGCCCAGTAGCTCAGGCATCCTGCCTGAATCGAGTCATGCTGGCATTCTGCCTGCATCCAAAGCCAAAACAAAGCGAACCAGCGAACCGCTGGTTCCACCTTCCCCCGGCTGGCTCATCATCACTAACGCCCGTGCCAACAACCTCAAAAATCTCACCGTGCGCATCCCGCTCGCCCGCCTCACCGTCATCACCGGCGTCAGCGGCTCCGGCAAAAGCACGCTCATGCACAGCGCCCTGCTGCCCGCCGTGAAAGGCGCGCTCGCCAAACCGGGCAAAGGCAAAAAGAAAAAGGCCAGTGACCAGCCCTGGGACAAACTCGCCGGTGCCGAGCAGCTCAATGCCGTTTACGAAGTCGATCAAAGCCCGATCGGCAAGACCAGCCGCTCCTGCCCTGCCACCTACGCCGGGGTGCTTGATGACATCCGCAAGCTCTTCGCCCAGGTCCCGCTCGCTCGCGCCCGCGGTTACGGCCCTGGCCGTTTCTCCTTCAACACCGAGGGCGGCCGTTGCGAGACCTGCCAGGGCAACGGCGAGATCAAGGTGGAGATGGCCTTCCTGCCCACCACCCGCACCCATTGCGAAGTCTGCAACGGCCTGCGCTTCAACAGCGCCACCCTCGAGATCGAATACAACGGCAAAAACATCGGCCAAGTGTTGAAGATGAGCATCAGCGAGGCCGCCGACTTTTTTGCCGCCCAGCAGCGCATCGCGCGGCCTTTGCAACTGCTCGCCGACACCGGTGTCGGTTATTTGCAACTCGGCCAGCCCAGCCCCACCCTCAGCGGCGGCGAGGCGCAAAGATTAAAACTCGTCACCGAACTCAGCACCGGCCAGGGCCGCACCGCCACCGAGCGCCTGCGCGGGTTGAAAAACACCAAGCGCAACCTCTACCTCATCGAGGAGCCGACCATCGGCCTGCACATGGCCGACGTGAAGCGCCTCATCGACATCCTGCACCGCCTTGTTGAGGAAGGCCACACCGTCGTCGTCATCGAGCACCACCCCGACGTCTTCGC
>CAZKMS010000005.1:64029-70206 GCA_964553805.1 uncultured Verrucomicrobiaceae bacterium | reverse complement strand
AGGACAGCATCATGAGTCTCGGATTGATTGGAAAAAAACTCGGCATGACCCAGGTTTACACGGAAAAAGGCGACGCCATCGCTGTCACCGTTGTGAGCGTGCAAAGCAACGCCATCGTGCAGGTGAAGAGCCAAGCCGGCAAGGACGGCTACTCCGCTGTGCAGGTCGGTTTTGACGACCAGAAGGAGCAGCGCCTGAACAAGCCCCAGCTTGGCCATTTCAAAAAAGCCGGCGTCGGTGGCAAGCGTGTGCTGCGCGAGTTCCGTGTTGAGTCCGACGAGCAGCTTCCCGCCGCGGATGCCGCGCTGGACGCCAGCCTGTTCTCGAACGGGCAGTTTGTCGATGTCATCGGCATCACCAAGGGCAAGGGTTTCCAGGGCGCCGTCAAGCGCCACGGCTTCGCCGGCCAGGCGATGAGCCACGGCTCCATGATGCACCGCCGGACCGGCTCCATCGGCTGCCGCTCCACCCCGGGTTTGGTTTGGAAGAACCAGAAAATGCCCGGTCATGACGGCCAAGTGCGCCGCACCACCCAGAATCTCGTTGTCGTGCAGAGCCGTCCGGAAGAGGGCCTGCTGCTCATCAAAGGCACCATCCCCGGTGCCAAGGGCGGTTACGTCATCGTCCGTCCGGCCAAGAAAAAGCCCGCCCCGCAGGCTTGAACCGCAATTGAACGTCCCCCAGGAGGCTGATCATCATGTCCGCAACCCCACTTTCCATTGAAGCCGCCAAGCAGGCGAACCTGAACCTTGTCGAAGGCCGCCGCGGCAGCCAGGCCCTGCACCAGACCGTCGTGGCCTACCGCGCCAACCGCCGCTCCGGCACCGCCTGCACCAAAAACCGCTCCGAGGTTTCCGGCTCCGGCAAAAAGCTGTGGCGTCAAAAAGGCACCGGTCGCGCCCGCATGGGCAGCGTGCGCTCCCCGATCTGGAGCGGCGGCGGTGTCGTCTTTGGCCCGCGTCCGCGCGATTACTCGAAGAAGATCCCGAAAAACGTCAAGAAGCTCGCCCTGCGCACGGCGCTGACAGCCCGCGTCAATGACGGGGATGTGTTCAGCGTGGATTCTTTCGCTGTCGCCGACGGCAAGACCAAAAGCTTTGTCAGCACCGTCAGCAGCCTGACCGACGCGCGCAAAGTGCTCATCGTGGGCGCTTTTGACGAACCCACCTTCCGCGCCGGCCGCAACGTCCAGCAAGTCCAGCTCGTGTCCGCCGAGGACGTCAACGCCGAACACCTGCTGCGCTACGACGCCATTCTGCTCACGAAGGAAGCCATTGAAACCCTTGCCCGGAGGACCGCCGCATGAAAGACCAGTATTCCGTCATCAAAACCATCCGACTCAGTGAAAAGGCCACCCGCATGGGTGAGACCAACAACGAGTACGTTTTCATCGTCGATCCGAAAGCCAACAAGCTGGAGATCAAGAACGCTGTGCAGCGCCTCTTTGGCAAAACCGTCACCGGCGTGCGCACCGCGAACTTCGCCGGCAAGAAAAAGCGCGAGCGTCGCGCCGACTTCGGCCGCACGAACCACTATAAGAAAGCCATCGTCCGCCTCAAGGACGGCGACCGCATCGACCTCGTCTGAGTCAACCCTTTCCCCGGATCCCTGAACCTCTAATTTTCTGACAGCCATGGCGTTGAAAACCTTCAAGCCCAACACGCCGTCCAACCGCTACAAAGAGTGGTCGTCCTTTGAGGACGTCACCAAGCACGAGCCGGAGAAAAGTCTCACCGTGGCTTTGCGCCGCAGCGGTGGCCGCAACAACACTGGTCGCATCACCACCCGTCACATCGGCGGCGGCGCCCAGCGCCGCTATCGCCTGGTGGACTTCAAGCGCGCCCGCCACAACGAGGCCGCCAAGGTGATCGGCATCGAGTACGATCCGAACCGCTCCGCCCGCATCGCGTTGATTGAATACGCCGACGGTCAGAAGTCCTACATCCTGGCTCCGTCCCAGCTCAATGTGGGCGCTTCCGTCATGGCGGGCGAAAAGGCCGCGCCGGAAGTCGGCAACGCTCTGCCGCTGCGCAACATCCCGCTGGGCACCGCGATCCACAACATCGAGCTCATCCCGGGCCGTGGTGGCAAGGTCGCCCGCGCTGCCGGTCAGGAAGCCGTCCTTTCCAACCGTGAAGGCGGTTACGCCCTGGTGCGCATGCCTTCCGGCGAGATCCGCAAGATCCACGCCGACTGCTACGCCACCATCGGCAAGGTCGGCAACAGCGAGCACATGAACATCCAGAGCGGCAAGGCCGGGCGCACCCGCTGGCTCGGCACCCGCCCCACCGTGCGCGGCATGTGCATGAACCCCATCGACCACCCGAACGGTGGTGGTGAAGGCCGCTCCAAGTCCGGTGGTGGTCGTCAGCACCTGCTCAGTCCTTGGGGTCACGCCAAGGGCCAGAAGACACGCCAGAAGAAAAAGGCCAGTTCGAAGCTCATTGTTCAGGGCCGCAACGCCAAGAAGTAATCCCGCCGCGACGCCAACCCTTACCCGATTCACACCACCATGGGACGCTCACTGAAAAAAGGCCCTTTTGTCCAGCAGGCATTGCTCGACAAGGTTGACAAGGCCAACGAGACCAACAGCAAAAAGCCGATCAAAACCTGGGCGCGCAGCTCGATGATCACACCAGATCTCGTCGGCCACACCTTCCTGGTTCACAACGGCAAGGACTTCGTGTCCGTCTATGTCACCGAAAACATGGTCGGTCATCGTTTGGGCGAGTTCGCCCTCACCCGCCTGTTCAAAGGCCACGGCGCTCATACCGTCAAGGCCGCCAAGTAATCCTTCCCCGAAAGTCACCGCTCATGCTTCGCCACCTCCCAGTTTCACGCGCTTTTGCCGCCCGGCTCGCCGCCGCGCTGCTGCTGGCGTGCGGTCTGGAAGTGGCTGCGCAGGACGACCTCGAGTTCCAGGAGCTGCAGAACAACCTGCGCACCGCCTACGCCAAGATTCAGGTGCTCGAGAAAACCGCCGCCGCTGGTGGCGCGCCCTCAGCGGCCCTGGTGGAATCGACTGCAACCGCCAATGCCGAGGCTGCCGAGTGGAAGGAGCGCTACACCCAGCTTCGCGGCCTGCTCGACGCCCTCGGCATTGGCGCCTTGGAAAACAGCGGTGACGAAAAGGCCGAACGTTTGATCGCCGCCCTCAACGACCTGCGTCTCGCCAAGGAAGAAAATCAGCGCCTCGCCGCTGCGCTCAACGGTTTGTTCGAGGCTTCCAACAGCTTCAGCCAAGTCGCCACTCCTGGCAATCCGGACACGGTTCAGCAGCTCGGCGCCGCCATGGAGGAGGCACAGACCACCCTCGCCACGGTCTCGGCCGGCGCTGGGGAAGGCGCGCGCAAGGAACTGTCCGCCGCCCGCGTCGTCAGTGTGAAACCCGAACTCGGAGTCGTTGTGCTCGACGTCGGCACCAAGGACGGCGCCAAGCCCGGCATGCCGTTCAATATTTTCCGTGAGGACAAGCCGGTGGCTCGAGTTCTCATCACCGACGTGCGCGGTGCCGTCTCCGGCGCGATCGTGCGCGAGCTTTTCAGTCCCGCGGACAAACCCATGGTGGGCGACCGCGGCCGCGCCGAAGCCTCCCAATCCCTTTAACCCTGCTCATTATGGAAGTCCGTTCCGTTCATAAATACGCCCGCATCTCCTCGCAGAAGGCCCGCCAGGTCACTCGCGCCATCACCGGGATGCCGGTGTCGCAAGCGCTCAGCGTGCTCGACTTCACGCCGAAAAAGGCCGCTGCCCTGGTTGGCAAAGTTCTGCGCTCCGCGATCGCCAATGCTGAAAACAACCACGAGTTGGACAGCGAGGAGTTGATCGTCCGCAGTGCCGTCGCCACTCCTGGACCGACGTTGAAGCGCATCATGCCCCGCGCCCGCGGCTCCGCCGGCGGCATCAAAAAACGCATGAGCCACATCACGGTCATCCTTGGCCCTGGCAAAGAGGAAAAGGAAGAGGAGGCTCCGAAGAAGGCCGCCGCCAAGCGCAGGGCCGCTCCCCGCACAAAAGCCGCCGAATCCGCCGCTGAATAAATCACCCGCAACCGCAAACCGAGACACGAATCATGGGACAGAAAGTTAACCCGACCGGCTTCCGCCTCGCCGTCACCAAAGACTGGCGCTCCAAGTGGTACGCGCCCGAGAAGGAATACGCCGACTCGCTGCACAGCGACCTCGCCATCCGCAAGTACCTCAAGGAAAAGCTGATGACGGCCGCCGTCGCCAAGATCGTCATCGAACGCGCCTGGAACCAGGTCCGCGTCACGCTGCACACCGCCCGTCCGGGCTTGGTCATCGGCCGCAAAGGCGAAGCCATCGAGGAGATGAGCCAGAAGATTTCCGGCATGTGTGGCGGCCGCCAGGTCAAGATCGACATCTACGAAATCAAGCAGCCCGAACTCGACGCCCAGCTCGTTGCCGAAAACATCGCCGTCCAGCTTGAGCGCCGTATTTCCTTCCGCCGCGCCATGAAGCGCGCCGTGCAGACCGCCATGGACATGGGTGCCGACGGCATCCGGATCCGCTGCGCCGGTCGTCTCGGTGGTGCTGACATCGCCCGCGCCGAATGGTATCGCCAGGGCAAAGTGCCGCTGCAAACCCTGCGTGTGCCGTTGGATTACGGTTTCGCAGAAGCCAGGACCGTTTACGGCATCATCGGCGTCAAAGTCTGGCTCAACCGCGGCAACGCTCCTGAAGGCGCCTCCCCGCGCCAAAACGACCGCCGTCGTGAACGTCGCGGCCCCCGCCCGGGTGGCGACCGCTCCGGCCCTGGCCGCGGCCAGTCCTACCAGCCCGCCCCAGCTCCGGCTCCGGCTCCCGTCGCGGATGCCCCGGCACCCGCCCCCGCCGCTGAGTGACCTGCATTCATCCCTTTAGAGAATCCCCCCCATCCTAGTTTCCGATCATGGCTCTTCTTCCCAGTCGCGTTAAATTCCGTAAAACCCAGCGCGGCAGCCGCGCCGGCACCGCATCGCGCGGCAACAAGCTCGACTACGGTGACTTCGGCCTGCAAACGCTTGAGCGTGGCTGGGTCAAAAACAACCAGATCGAGGCCTGCCGTGTGGCCATCACCCGCTACCTCAAGCGCAAGGGCCGCGTCTTCATCCGTATTTTCCCGCACAAACCGGTGACGGCCCGCCCGCCGGAAACCCGAATGGGCAAAGGCAAGGGCGCCCCTGAGTTCTGGGTCGCTGTGGTGCTCCCCGGCCACATGCTTTTCGAAATCTCCGGTGTCAATGAAGCCACCGCCCGCGAAGCCTGCCGCCTGGCCGCCAACAAGCTTGGCATCCGCACCCGCTTCGTCACCCGCACCGTCTCCGCCTAAACTGAACTTGCCGCGGCAACGCGCCACCCGCCATGAAAATCAAAGACCTTCGAGAACTGACCGTCGATGAGCTCTCCGCCAAGCGCGCCGAGTTCAAGCAGGAGATCGTGAACCTGCGCATCCAGGCTCAGGTGGGCCAGTTGGAAAACCCCTCCCGCCTCAAGTCGATCCGCCGCGACATCGCCCGCATTGAAACCCTGCTCAGCGCCCGCCGCAACGCCGCCGCCTGAGCCGCCCGAACCCGTACTTTTTGAACGAACATGAGCGAAGAAACCGCTGCCCCAGCCACCGCTGAAACCGTCGCCGACGAGGCCCGCGACAGCCTGCGCAAGACCCGCGTCGGCGTGGTCACCTCCGACAAAATGAACAAGACCATCGTCGTCGAGGTCGAGCGCCGGGTGCCGCACCCGCGCTTCAAGAAGATCGTGCGCCGCACCACCAAATTCCACGCCCACGACGAGAAGGAGGAGGCCAAGATCGGCGACAAGGTCCGCATCATGGAAACCCGCCCGTTGAGCAAGACCAAGCGCTGGCGCCTGGTCGAAGTGCTGGCCCATTAATCTAACAACCCCAACATTTCAGGAGGATAACAGCATGGTCCAGATGGAATCATCCCTTGTGGTGGCCGATAACACCGGCGCCCGCAGCGCCAAAATGATCGGCGTGCTCGGCAAGAAAAACACCCGCCACGCCTACGTCGGCGACATCATCACCGCGCACGTGCGCGAGTCCACCCCGACCGCCGCCGTCAAAAAAGGCGAGGTCGTGCGCGCCGTCGTTGTGCGCAGCGCCTACCCGATCCGTCGCAGCGACGGCTCCACCCTGCGTTGCTGTCGAAACGCAGGG
>CAZKMS010000005.1:0-64019 GCA_964553805.1 uncultured Verrucomicrobiaceae bacterium | reverse complement strand
CGCTTCGACAGCAACGCCATCGTCATCATCGACAAAGACAACAACCCCAAGGGCAGCCGCATCTTCGGTCCCGTGGCCCGTGAGCTGCGTGACAAGAACTTCATGAAGATCGTCTCCCTCGCCCCTGAAGTGCTATGAGCCGCATCAAAACCCACGTCCGCAAAGGCGACCTCGTTCAGGTGACTGCCGGCGCTTTCAAAGGCGCCCAAGGCACCATCATCGAAGTCCAGCCCGCCAAAAGCCGCGTCCTCATCGAGGGCGTGCGCATGATCAAAAAGGCCGTGCGCCCCACCCAGGAGCGCCCCAATGGCGGCATCATCGAAAAAGAAGGCCCCATTCACATTTCCAATGTCAAGCTGGCCGAGGCGCCCAAGGCCGCGCCAGCCAAGAAGAAAGTTGCCAAGAAGAAGTAGTTGCATTAATTGCCTCCCCCTCCGTTTCCGTCCGCGCGCCGCGCGGGCCCGCGCAGGAAAGGCGGCGCACCCCCAAAAAACATGGAACCCGAACTCCTCACGCTCTACAAATCCAAGATTCGCTCCGAGCTGCAAACCAAGCTCAGCTTGGCGAACGTGCATCAAGTGCCCGCGCTTGAAAAGATCGTCATCAACTGCTCCGTCGGCTCCCAGCCCGAGCGCAAGCAGGCGGTCGAAGACGCCCAGTCCGAACTGGCCCTGATCACCGGCCAGAAACCCGTCATCACCTACTCGAAGAAGGCCATCGCCAACTTCAAGCTGCGTGCTGGCGAGCCCGTCGGCGTCAAAGTCACCCTGCGCGGCCGCCGCATGTATGATTTCATGATGCGTCTGGTGAAGACGGCGGTTCCGCGCATCCGTGACTTCCGCGGCGTTGCCCCCAAGGCCTTTGACGGCCGCGGCAACTACACCCTCGGCATCACCGACCAAAGCATTTTTCCCGAGATCGAGCTGGACAAGGTCAAGCGCACCCTCGGCTTCGACATCACCTTTGTCACCTCCAGCAATCAAGACGAGCACGCCCGCGAAATGCTGGCCATGCTCGGCATGCCCTTCCGTCAGCGCACCCAGCCGAAGCAGGGCGAGTCCCAGCCTCAGGAAGCTGCCGCCTAATCCTTTGAACCCGCTTTTCTGATCGCGTTATGACTGACCCTATCGCTGACTTTTTGACCCGAATCCGCAACGGCTGCATGGCCGGCAAGGAAGAGGTGTTCGCCCCCTACTCGAAGCTCAAATCCGAGATCGCCCGCATCCTCCAGGAGGAGGGTTACCTCTGGGGCTACGAGGTGGACACTGCCGAGGCGCATCCCCGCCTCAAGATCAAGATCAAATACCAGGGCCGCATCCCGGTGCTGCGCAGCCTTCAGCGCATCAGCAAGCCCGGCTTGCGCAAATACGTCTCTGTTGACGAGATCCCGCGCGTGCTCGGCGGCCTCGGCATCTCCATCCTTTCCACCTCGCGCGGCCTCATGACCGGCGCCAAGGCCAAGAAGGCCAACGTCGGCGGCGAGTTGCTCGCTTTCGTCCATTAATCCCAGCAACCGTTCCCATCATGTCCCGCGTCGGCAAACAACCCATTTCCCTACCCGCCAAAGTCACCATCAAGGTGGCGGATGACCGCGGCGTCCAGGTCGAAGGACCCAAGGGCAAACTGTCCTGGACCCTGCCTGAAGGCGTCAAACTCGAGCAGGAAGACGGTCAAGTGACGGTCTCCCGCGAGAACGAAGAGCGCCGCACCCGCGCCATGCACGGCACCACCCAGCGGTTGTTGGGCAACATGGTGCAGGGCGTGAGCGAGGGCTTCCGCAAAGACCTTGAAATCCACGGCGTCGGTTTCCGCGCCTCGGTGAAAGGCGACAAGCTCGATCTCAGCCTCGGCCAGTCGCATCCCCGCCTGCACCCAATCCCTGACGGCATCAAAGTCACCGTCAACGAAAACACCAAGATTGCCATTGAAGGCATCGACAAGCAGCTCGTCGGCCAGGTGGCCGCTGACATCCGCTCCTACTACCCGCCGGAGCCTTACAAAGGCAAGGGCGTGCGTTACGCGGGCGAGCAAATCCGCCGCAAAGCCGGCAAGAGCGTGAAATAACCCTTTGGAAGAAAACCCGTCATGGCACTGAAAAATCGCAAAACCAACCGCCTGCAGGTTCACAAGCGCATCCGCAAGAAACTGCGCGGCACCACCGAGCGCCCTCGTCTGGCCGTCTTCTTTTCCAACAAGAACGTGTATGCCCAGTTGATCGACGACGACCAAGGCCGCACGATCTGCTCCGCCTCCACCAAGGAGAAGGACTTCGGCGCGGCTGGCGCCAACGTCACCACCGCCACCAAGGTCGGCCAGGCTGTCGCCGAGCGCGCACTGGCGCAGAACATCTCCAGCGTCGTCTTCGACCGCGGCGGCTTCACCTTTCACGGCAAGGTCAAAGCGCTGGCTGACGCCGCCCGGGAAAAGGGCCTGCAATTCTAATCTCCACCGATTCAATCCGTCCGATTTATGTCCGCATACCAAGACAGTCCCGCCCAGGAGGGCGACTCCGGCGCTCCGGAAACCATCGAGAAGGTGGTGCATATCAACCGCTGCGCCAAGGTGGTGAAAGGCGGCCGCCGCTTCAGCTTCAGCGCCCTCGTCGTCTCCGGCGACCAGCAGGGCCGCGTCGGCTGCGGTTTCGGCAAGGCCAACGAAGTGGCTGACGCCATCCGCAAAGCCTCCGAAGCCTCCCGCAAAAACATGGAGCCGGTCAAGCTGCTCAACACGACGATCCCGCACGAGGTGATCGGCGAGCACGGCGGCGGCCGGATCCTGCTGCGCCCGGCCTCCCCTGGCACCGGCATCATCGCCGGCGGCGGCGCCCGCGCCGTGCTGGAAGCGGCGGGTGTGCGCGACGTCATCGGCAAATCTTTTGGCTCGTCCAACCACGCCAACGTGGTCAAGGCCACCCTGGCCGCCCTCAGCGTGCTGCGCATGCCTGATGAAATCCTGCGCTCCCGCGGCAAGCCGGTCAAAGCGCGCCAAGCCCTCTAACTCCGATCAGGCCGCTTTGTCCGGGCCTGACATTCTGATCCTTTGACACAATGAGACTCCACGATTTGAAACCCAACCCCGGCGCGGTGAAGCGCCGCAAGCGCATTGGCTGCGGCGAAAGCTCGGGCCATGGCAAAACCTCCTGCAAAGGCCACAAGGGCCAGAAGGCGCGCGCCGGCAAGGGCATTCGCCCCGGCTTCGAAGGCGGCCAGATGCCCTTGTTCCGCCGTTTGCCGAAGAAAGGCTTCAGCAATGCCGCTTTCAAGACGGTGTATGAAGTCGTCAACCTCGGCTCGCTCGAGCAGGCCTTTGAGGACGGCGCCACGGTCAACGAGGAAAGCCTCCGCGCCAAAGGCCTGGTCAACCGCACTTGTGACGGCGTGAAAATCCTCGCTGACGGCGAACTCACGCGCAAGCTGACGGTCCAGGTGGACAAAGTCAGCCGCGCTGCCCGCGAAAAAATCGAAAAGGCGGGCGGCTCCGTGGCCGACGCTTGATTCCGACAGATTCTTCTCTTCTCGACGGTGGGCTGCGCGCCTGGCAACCATTCGGTTGACAGACGAACACGCCCACCGACTTCATTTCCCCTCCCATGATTTCCGCCTTTCGAGACAGTTTCAAAATCCCGGAGCTCCGCTCGCGCATTCTCTTCACCCTGGCAATGATCGTCATCGTCCGCATCGGCACGGCGATCACCCTGCCCGGCGTCGATCCCAGCGTGTTGAGCGAGTGGATTTACAACCGTGACATGGACTCCAGCAGCGGCGCCGCCGCGGTGGCTGCCTTGCTCAACGTCTTTAGCGGAGGCGGTCTCGAAAACTGCGCAATCTTCGCCCTGGGCATCATGCCCTACATCAGTGCCAGCATCATGATGCAGCTGCTCACCGCGGTGGTGCCCAAGCTCAGCAAGCTGGCGCGCGAGGACGGAGGCCGCCAAAAGATCACCCAATACACCCGCATCGGCACCATCGTGCTCTGCTTGTTCCAGGGCTACCTGCTGGCGCAGTCTCTGCACAATCCGGGGCAAAACCCCTTCCTCGGCGGTTTGCAGGACACCATCGACCGCCTGCAGCGGCCACTGGTGCCTGAATATGGTTTTGGTTTTGTTTTCACCACCGTCATCACCATCACCGCCGGCACCATGCTGATGATGTGGCTGGGGGAGATGATCACTGAGCGCGGCATCGGCAACGGCGTCTCCCTGCTGATCTGCGTGAACATCGTCTCCGCGCTGCCGGGCGCCTTGGTGCAGGTTTGGCAGAGTTACGTCGGCGGCGCCACTGCCGATCCCACCAAAGCGGCCATGGTCGTGCTGCTGCTGTTCCTTTTCATCGCGGTGATTGCCGGCGTCATTGCGCTCACGCAGGCGCAGCGCCGCATCGTCATCCAATACGCCAAACGAGTTGTCGGCCGCAAAGTTTACGGTGGGCAGACCCAATACCTGCCGCTGAAGGTGAACTATTCTGGCGTGATGCCCATCATCTTCGCCCAGGCCATCCTGCTGTTCCCGGCACAGATTTTGAGCTCGCTTTTCCCGGACGTGCGCTGGGTCAACCAGCTCTCTGTCACGCTGAGCACGGGTTGGGTGTATTACGTGATCTCCGCCGCGCTGATTTTCTTCTTCAGCTACTTCTGGGTGGCCACCATGTTCCAGCCAACGCAGATTTCCGAGGATCTCAAGAAGAGCGGCGGTTACATTCCGGGCATCCGCCCAGGCAAGCCGACGGCCGACTTCCTCGACTTCACCATGAGCCGCCTGACCTTTGCCGGAGCGATCTTTCTGGTCCTGCTTTACGTCATGCCGGGCATCATCAGCCGCTGGGTGGGCATCTCACCCGCGGCGGCGCAGTTCTTCGGCGGCACCAGCTTGCTGATTTTGGTGGGCGTTGTGCTCGATGTCATGCGTCAAGTCGAAACGCACCTGCTGCAGAGCCATTATGACGGCTTCCTGCGCAAGGGCCGTATTCGCGGCCGTTTTGATCGCATGCAGGCCAGTGGCGGCAAGGTGGCCAGCTCCACCACGGTCGTTTTGCTCTGGGCCGTGATCGCTGTCCTCACCTTGATTGGCATCGCCGCCTTCTTGATGAAACAGTAAGCGCGGAGGCGGCTCTGCCGGTTTCCGCCATGCAGTTTGTCACGATTTGTCATGGCCATTCTCAAAGGCAACCGCATCCCCATCCGCCATGGAGCCCAACAGCAGGGCATCCGGGTGGCGTGCCAGAAGGCGCGAGACGTTCTGATCAAGACCGCTTCGCTGGTTCAAGCCGGTGTCACCACGGCTGAGGTGGATCGTGCGGCGGCCGCCGAAATTCGCGCCATCGGGGCTAAAAGCGCCTTCCTGGGATACCGCGGCTTCCCTGGCACGATCTGCATTTCGCTCAACGAGGAGGTGGTGCATGGCATCGGCGGCCCGCGCGTCATCCAGGACGGTGACGTGGTGAAGATCGATGTCGGCATCTACTACGACGGCTGGGTCGGCGACAATGCCTTGACGGTGCCCGTGGGCAATGTGGCCGGGGAAACCTTGCGTTTGCTGGCCGCGACGGAGGAGTCCCTGCTCGTCGCCGCAAACCACGCCCGTGACGGTGAAATGCTTGGCACGCTCTGCTGGAGCGTGGAGAATCACGTCAAACAATACGGCTTCACCGTCGTGCGCGACTTCGTCGGCCACGGCGTCGGCCGCAAGCTGCATGAGGAGCCGCAGGTGCCGAACTACGGCAGGCGCGGCGAACGGCCGCGTCTCAAGGCTGGCATGACGCTGGCCATTGAGCCCATGATCAACCAGGGGGCAGAAAAAACCCGCATCCTCGCCGATGGCTGGACCGTGATCGCCACCGACCGCAAACCCTCCGCGCATTACGAGCATGTGGTGCTCGTCACCGAGGGCGAACCGGAGATCCTCACCTGCCGCCATCGAATGTTCCCGGAGGGCGTCAAAGACTTGACGCCGCGTTCCGTATCCGAGTTGATGCCATGACCCGTTTCCGCCCCTGCATCGATCTGCATGAGGGACGCGTGAAGCAAATTGTCGGCTCCACTCTGAGTGATGATGCCAGCCGTGTGCGCATCAATTTTGTCAGCGAACACGCTGCGGACTGGTTCGCGCGCCGCTACGCTGAGGACGGATTGACCGGCGGTCATGTCATTCAACTTGGCCCGGGAAATGCAGCTGCCGCACGCGCTGCGCTGGCGGCTTACCCTGGTGGTTTGCAGATCGGCGGCGGAATCCATCCTGAAAATGCGTCTGGCTGGCTCGAAGCCGGCGCCAGCCATGTCATTGTGACAAGTTGGCTTTTTGATGCAGCCGGCCACTTTCTGATCGAGAGGCTGCAGGAACTGGTTTCGGAGGTTGGGCGGGAGCGCTTGGTGCTCGACTTGAGCTGCCGCGCGCAGGCAAGTGGAGGCTGGGTAGTCGCCATGAACCGTTGGCAGGCTTTGACCGATTTGGAAGTGACAGCGCATGTGCTCGATGACCTCGCCGGCAGTTGCGCCGAATTTCTCGTTCACGCCGTCGATGTGGAAGGCAAGTGCGGCGGCATCGATGAGGCGCTGACTGCTTTTCTGGGCCGGCACAGTCCGGTGCCGGTGACCTATGCCGGCGGGGTGGAGAGCCTTGACACCCTGCATCGCATTGAGATGCTGAGTGGCGGCCGGGTGGATGCGACGGTTGGCAGCGCCCTGGATCTTTTCGGCGGTTCCGGGGTCAAGTATGAGGAATGCCTGGCGTTCAACCGTCGCGGCGCGCACTTGGCATAGGGTATTACCTAAGCTGTCGTTTTTTATTTGCTTTGGCATGCTTGCTGTTGTAACATTTTAAACTCCTCACTTATCATGAATTTACACCTCAACCGGAATATCCTAGGTGTTAAAAGGTTGAGCCGCCTTGGCTGCTTGCTATGGCTGGTTTGCCATGACCAAATCCTGGCGCAATATGGAGCGTCGCCGACCCAAACGGGGTTGTTTTTTGACGACCTGCGCAGCCGTGAGGAGAGCTCACGTTTGAGCACTTCCGCTGAGGCAGGGGTGCGCAGCGGGGAGGCGGTTTACGATTATGAGCACGGCGTTTACCGCGACAGCGTGGGAGATGAGCGTGAGATGGGCCAAACGGTGTCCTCGCTCAATGAGGCGGCCCGGCAAATGGGCCAGCCGACTTACCGGTCCGGCAGCGGCGCTTTCGCCTCACGCTACATGGCCGATTACACCTACTATGCGGGCCAGTATGCCAGCCCCACCTCGTTCTTTGCCCCGCCCTATGTGAGCGACCCTTTCATGGGCGGACGCCGCAACGTCAAGCTCGGCGGCGTCAATGTTGGCCTGGGGCTCTCCACCTCCCTCGAGTACAATGACAACGTGACACGCGCGTCGGTGGACCCAGTGGAGGACTTGATCGGCTCGGTTTTCCTGAACGTGGATGCCAATTATCAAATCACGCGTTACAACCAGCTTTCCCTGACCACCACACTGGGATTCGACCATTACTTCATGCATCCGGAGGTGGCCCCCTATGGCAGCGGTGATTTTGTGCTGAATGTGCTGCCCGGTTCCACCATCTCCTTCGACCTTAAGGTCGGGCCGGTATTCATTGTGATCTATGACCGTTTTGCGGTGCGCCCGGCGGTGCGAAACGATTTTGCTTTGGCGGCCAACCAAATCTTTGGGGTCTGGCAAAACGATGCCGGCATGGCAGCGATGTGGGACATCAATTCTGAGCTTTCACTCGCGCTCAATTACATGCACTCCACTTCGCGCGCCCTGGAAGAGCAGTATGAGATTTTTGACCGTGACATGGACTCCTTGTTTGCAAACCTGACTTGGACTCCGTCCGGCACTTGGAGCCTGGGCCTTGAGGGAGGCTTCAGCTCCGTGCGCTACCCCGAGGGCTTCAACAATGACGGCATCCTCAGCAACATCGGCGTTGTCTTCAACACGCCAATCGGTGACACGACCTTCTTGCGCGTGGCCGGTGGCTACCAGCACTTTGACTTCGACTCGCCGTCCGATGTGAAGGTGAGCGAGTCGGATGTGAGATCCGCGGAGCGGGCGGCCAGTACCGCCGCGAACACCCTGGCGACCGAGCAAGCGGCATTGACGGGGTTGCCTCCGAACTCAGCGGAATACCGGAACCAGGAGCGCCGGGTGGAGGCGGCGCAGGAGCGCTATGAGCAGAGTGTCGCGAATGCGCAGACGGTGGCCGGCATGAGGCAGCAGCAGTTGGAGAGCAACACCCAGGACAGCTCCGATTTGGACGGGGATTACTACTTCAATTTGACCCTGACCAACCAGTTGACCTCACGGATCAGCCAAGTGCTGAACGTGGGCCATGAGTCGAGCCTGAGCAACATCAGCAACTACGTCACGGCCACTTACGCGGCGTATGGCGTCAGCATCATCGCTTGGCGCGGTAGCCGCTTGTCGCTCAGCACTTATTACGAGGACGCGGAAATGTCCGGCGGCCGGCTGACGGAGGACCTGGAGCAATATGGTTTCGATCTTTATTTGTCGCACGCGATCAACTCCTGGTGCCGGGCCGGTGCGGGCTACCACTATGGTGTGATCGACTCGAATCTGGTGGATCGGGATTATGACCAAAACTCGGTCAACGTGGACATCAGTTTCGCGTTGTCTCGCAAGGCCAGCCTTTCGCTGGGCTACATGTTCTACACCACTGACGCGGACCTGCCCACGGACAGCTTCGACCAGAATCGGGTCATCATGTCCTTCAACTACAACTTCTGAAAAGCTTGCGGTCGTTCAAGCGTTCAGGCATAATCCAAGCGAAACGCGCGGCAGTTGAGTTGTCGGCGCCCGTTTTCCACAGCCGATAGTATGAGAGATTTTCGCCATTGGGTTATTGCACTTTTGCTGAGCGCGCCGCTTGCGGCCCAGGATCCCGGTTATCTAGCGCCAGCCCAATCCAGTGCCCCGGCGGCGGCCTCTGCTCCTGCCGCAGGCAGCGCGGCAATGTCCGCAGGCATGCTCAACTCCATGGAGGTGCTGGACAATACCCGGGCCATTCGTCCCGGTGACGTCGTGAGCGTTCGAGTGATTGAAGACCGCAAGGAACCGCGGCAAATGACCGTCGGAGTGACCGGGGAAATGTACGCTCCTTATGCGGGCCTCGTCAAGGCAGCGGGTAAAACCTCCCGCCAGCTGGCGGAGGAAATCAAAGCGAAACTTGAAAAAGCCTACTTCAAAAACGCCACCGTGATCGTGGCCATCGATCGGACCTTGGAAGAAAGCCGCGGCGGCAGCTATTACACCGCTGACATGGAGTTCTTCACCATTTTTGGGCAGGTGCTGAAGCAGGGGAAGTACGAGCTGCCGCGTGACGAGGACATCAGCATCAGCCAAGCCATCTTGCGCGCCGGCGGCTTTGCTCAATTCGGCAACCCGAAGAAGGTGCGTTTGGTGCGGCAAATCCCCGGTGGGCAAAGCAAAACGATTTTGGTCAATTGCGACGAAATCATGCGCAAGGGCAACCTGAGCAAGGACATCTTTATCCGGGGTGGAGATGTCGTCATTGTGGACGAGAAAAAGGTCAACTTCTGACCTGGACCCGGCTGGGCGGGTTTGAGTGGGCAAGCCGAGCTGCCAGCATTTGCTGGAGGCACGTCCGTTGGTGGAAGGTCTGTTTGGAAAACAGAGAACCCCGTGCCTCACATACAGCACGGGGTCCTCACAGCCCTAACAATGAATGACTAAAGTGGCGGAGAAAGCGAACGCGTCGGCCTGCCTTCAACCTGAAACCAGCATAGACGCGGCGTGCATAAAAGCAATATAAAAATGAGAATTTTCTCCCATCTGATAAAAAACTTACAGCATGACTTTAATGTGACATTTGCCTGCGTTGCGAAGCAGATTTTGTGTTGCTTGGTTGAGTTTTGTCAGGCAGTCAAGTGGCACCCTCTTTTGATTGATGACCAATGACGAACACTGACAACGGCCCAATTTTGGAACACCCAACTCTTTTGCTGGTGGATGATGACGAGGCCGTGCGCGGCATGCTCGCAATGGGTATTGAGAGCCTGGGTTACCGGGTCATCACCGCAAGCAATGCAGGGGAAGCCCTGGAGGCGGCAAGAGCTGACCCTGGCCTGTGGATTGCGATCGTCGACATTCGAATGCCGGAAATGTCAGGCGTGGAGCTGGCTGGGTTGCTGCGCGAGGTCAATCCCGGGATGCGTACGCTGTTTTGTTCCGGTTCAACCCTCGAGTCGTTGTGCCAGGATGGGTTGAGCTTGGAGAACGAGCACTATCTTTTAAAGCCGGTATCGCTGGCAGATCTCAAAGAGAAGCTTGCCGAGATTTGCGTGGGATGAAATTGGACATGCTGCCTCCACCCGGTTTCAGGGTGGTCGCGGGAGGAACTAGCCTATAGGCGGATTGAGGCTTGCAGGCATTTGTTGAAAGAAAGTTGCGGAATGCCCTTTGCGGGATTTGAGTTGCACGCCTTTGCCTCACTCCTATGACCTCACCAGCCAGCCTTCCTAGAGAAGCACACCGATCCAGCGATGGCCATGGCAAAGGTGGCAGGGGCTCTGGCGGTCTTTCCGGTTTCTGGCGGCATCAGGGGAGGGGCTGCGAGTCATGAACCTGCTTTATGTCGAGGAGGATCCACTCCAGGCGGAAATGACTCTGAATAAGCTGGCCAGCCTGGAAGAGCGGATTCATGTGCTGCGGGTCGCCAGACTGGAAGAGGCACGAGCGATGCTGTCCGGCTCTGTTTCACCTGATGTGCTGCTGCTGGATTTGGAGGTGGCGGCGGTTTTGCTTCTGGCACGTGAAGCGCGCGCCCGGAATCAAGCAGCGGCGGTGGTCGCCTTGCTCAGGGAGGACGATGGAGAGCGAATGGCTGAGGTTTTGCGGGCAGGCGCGGATGAGTGCCTGATCAAAAGCGCAGGCTATTTGGACAGGCTGCCGGGCATGCTGGCAAGTGCCTTGGCCTCACGTTCCATGGAAAGAAACCAAGTGGGGCGTGCGCGTGATCTGGATGATCCAGCGTCTGAAACCGGGGCGCGGCGGCGGCGCCAGGCAGAGCGTTTGGAGGGCTATCTGGCCGGGAGTCCGGGCATCACCCACGTGTGGGACATCGAACAGGGCGCGCCGAGGCTGGTCTGGGTGAGTGCAAATGTGGCGCGTCTTTTGGGGCATGAGGTGGAGCGTGTGCTGGAAGCAGGCTGGTGGGAGGCGCATCTTCATCCGGAGGATTGTGAACGCGCGATGGAGACGATGGCCACCCCGCCGCCGGAATCTGTGCCGGAGTGCGTCAGCGAATACCGGTTGCGGCATGCGGATGGCAGTTACCGGTTGCTGCGGGACGAGCGGCGCTGGCAGGATGGCGGGGAGGAGGTCATCGGCACTTGGACCGATGTGACCGACAGCCGGTGTGTGAAGCAGGGGGTGCTGGATGAGCGGGCGTTTTCGCAGACCTTGGTCGAAAGCCTGCCGGGTTTGTTTTTTCTCATTGATTCGGAGGGACGGCCGTTGCGTTGGAACCGGCATTTGGAGGATTTCCTCGGTCTGACGACCGAGCAGTTGAGCCAGCGGATGGCGCTGGATTTTGTCATGCTGGAGGATTTGCCGGCCGCTGCTTCCGCGATTCTGCGGGTATTGCAGGAAGGCGTGGCGGAGGTGGAGCTGCGCGTGGCTGCTCGCGGCGGGGAGTATCGCCACATCATTTTCAACGGCCGGCGGTTGATGGTCAGCGATCGACCTTGCTTGCTGGTGGTGGGCATTGACACCACGGAGCAGAGAAAGCTGGAGGCGCAGCTCTTGCGCACGCAGCGTCTGGAGAGTGTGGGCCGGCTGGCCAGTGGCTTGGCGCATGATCTCAACAATCTGCTGGCCCCGCTGATGATGGCGCCGGACATTGTCCGCACCCAAACCGACGACCCGTCCGTGCTCGCCATCATGGACATCATCAAGCACAACACCGTGCGTGGAGCCGGGATCATTCGGCAGTTGCTCACCTTTGGTCGCGGGGTGGAGGGGCGGAAAACGGAGGTGAGGCTGCCGGAATTGGTGCGTGAGATGGAGGGCATCATGCGCGCCACCTTTCCGAAAAACATCCGCCTGCGCTTGCCGGCGCCGGAAACCGGCGAGTCCTTCTGGCCGGTGCCGGCGGACCTGACGCAAGTGCATCAAGTGCTGATGAATCTGTGCGTCAATGCTCGCGACGCCATGCCAGATGGAGGGCTGCTGGAGGTCGGCCTGAAGAATGTGGTCGTGGACGAGGCCTTTGTGCGCAAGACGCCGGGGGCCACTCCTGGCAGGCATGTGCTGGTTAGCGTGACGGATACGGGAGGAGGGATCGCTCCAGAGCACTTGGAGCATGTGTTCGACCCGTTTTTCACGACCAAGGAACTGGGGCAGGGGACCGGCCTGGGCTTGTCCACAGTCCTGGGCATCGTCAAGAGCCATGGCGGGTTCATTCAGGTGCACAGCCAGCTTGGCGCGGGCAGCCGCTTTTGTGTGTATTTGCCTGCGGAAGGGGCGCTGGCGCCGGATGTGGCAGAAGAGAAAGCGCCGTTTCCCGCCGCCGCCGGCGGCGAGTTGGTGTTGATCGTCGATGACGAGGCGAGTTTTCGCCAAGTCGCGCGCGAGATCCTCGAGCGCCAGGGTTACCGGGTGTTGGAGGCGGAAGATGGGGCGGCCGGGTTGAGTTTGTGCGCGCAAAACGCCGACCAACTGGCTGCGGTGATCGCGGATGTGGTCATGCCCACCATGGATGGCCGCACCCTGTTGCTGTCGGCGCGCCGTCTTGCCATGAAGGCTGGCTTCATCCTCGTCAGCGGCCAGTCAGTGGATCGGCAACTGCTGGAGGAAGTGGAGTTATCGGCGGATTCGGTGCTGGGCAAACCGTTTGCGGCGGTGGAGCTGCTGCGGGTTTTGGAGCGGGTAATCCTGCGGCAACGGTGCGAATAAGGGGTGGAAGGACCGGTTTTGACGGGTGCGTGGCGCCACCCGCCGGACAAATCTTCCAGAAGCGCCTGCATTATTGTCTTGATGTTTTTTGGATGAATTGTGTAACGTAGGGGCAGGCAGCGGCTATTTATTCATTGAGAGAGCAAGCTGCGGCCATGAACCATGCCTCACGTTAAGTCATGAAAACTGCATTGATGACATTTTTGCTCGGTGCTGCCACGGCTGTGCCATCGTGGTCCCCTGCGCAGGTGACGTCCCAGATTGTGGGATACACTCGGCTGCATTTGCTGGAAGGCACCAATTTTATTGGCTTCGCCTTGCTGCCGGTGATGGAGTTGCAAACCTCCTTCACCATTCCTGGAGCGGACCGCCGGGTGATTTCCCTGCAAGGCAACGTCACTCTGATGGACGACCAATTCAGCCCCGGGCCACTCGCCACGCATGTGGTGGAGGTGATGCTGGGCGGGGTTGCCCTCAGTGTTGTCACGGACACTGCGGCGGCTGGCAATCAGTTGACGTTGGAGCAGCCCCTGCCTGCCGAGGTTTCCGACGGCGCCAGCGTGAAGGTGTGGCGCATGTGGCGTCTGGGGGATGTTTTTGGCGAGACCAACAGCGCCGGCTTGACCTCAGGGACAAGCCCGGCGACTTCCGACTTGATCCTGCTGCCCAACGGCACGGACTTTGACCGTTACTTCTACAGCAGTGGTGGGGATCAAGGGGTGGGATGGCGCCTCGTCGGCGGCGGCACGGTCGATCAAAGCGACGTTCCGATTTTTCCCACGGAAGGCATGGCCATTCGCGCGCTTGCGTCCAAGACCGTTCAAGTCGTCGGCCAGGTCAAACCCGGCGCGACGCAGGTCCGACTCGAAACCGGCTACAATTATGTCGCGAATCTGTGTCCGGTGAGCGCAGGAGGGGACCAGCCCTCCCCCCTGGGCCGCACGCTGGGAAATTCCGGCCTGGCTGCCGGGCTGGCAGGGGCAGCGGCCTCCAGCAATGCGGATTTGGTGTTGTTTTGGAACGGCACGGGCTACGACCAGTTCTATCATTCGACCGGCGGGCTCGCGGGGGCGGGCTGGCGCAAGGTGGGCAGCGGGCGGGCGGATCAAGCCGCAGCGCCGCTTCCAGACGGGGCTTTTATCATTCTGCGGCGCGGCAACCCGGTCGCGGTGGCACTCAGCCAAGGGAATTTTTAAGCGAAACGGGACGAACGGTTGACTCATTTGATGACGATGAAGCGCGGCACCTTTACCATTGGGCTCTGGCTGGCCCTTCTCCTGACCGCGCCTGCGGCCACATTGACTTTCAGCAACTACAATGCAGGGGCGACCGCATTGCATGGAATCGCTGACAAGAGCGGGACGCTGATGGCACCGGGCGCTGGCAGTGGCGTGGCGGGGCGCATGAAAACTTTATCGGACGCGCAAGTTCAGACCTTGGTGGACAGCGGTGACTTGGCGGCGTTGGATGCGGATTTTGAGATTTTTGGAGCAGGAGCCTTCGACTTGGCGAATTTGGAGGAGAACGGCGCTTTCGAGGCCGCTTTGAGCGCCGACACCCGCGCCTCCCCCCAAAACGCGTTTGGCGGCAGTTCGATCTTCGTGTGGCTCTACAAGGGCGCCAGCCGCACCGCCGCGACCGAGTATTTTCTGGCCAAGCTGACCTCGCAGTTTCCCACCGATCCAGAGGACCTGCCGCCGTTGGGACCCATTGAGATACGCGTCATGCCTGGCCGGTTGACGGCGCTGTTTGCCGGCGGCATCGGCCCGGGCACCCACGATTTTGGATTGGGAGGAGGCGCGGTGTCCGTGCTGCGCATGGGCCCGATCGAAGAAGAAAACCAAGCGCCACTCGCTCAGGACGCAAGCCATGACGTGCTTCCGGGGGTGTTGTTCAGCGGACAGGCGGGAGCTACTGATGCCGACCTTGACGATTTGACCTTCATCCTGGTGCAGGACGCCACCAAAGGCGTGCTCGATTTGGAGGCAGACGGCAGCTTCACCTACACGGCAAACGCGCTGTCAACCGGCCAGGACACGTTCACCTTCAAGGCCAACGACGGCACGGCGGATTCCAACACGGCGACCGTGACCTTCAGCATCGGTGAGGCGTCTCCCGGCACTCAAACCATCACTTTCGATCCGCCGCCCCAGCGCACGGTGGCAGACGCGCCGTTTGAGTTGGAAGCAACCGCAAGCTCAGGCTTGCCCGTGCAGTTTCAGATTCTGTCAGGGCCGGCGAATCTGGCTGGCGACGTGGTGACCTTGACGGGCGCGGTTGGCATCGTTTACGTGCGGGCGACCCAGCCGGGCAATGGCTCCTTCAGTGCCGCGCCTTTCGTTGACCGGTATTTTCACGTCACCGTGGTGGCGAGCGTGCCGACGTTGGGCAATTTGAAGCAGGTTTATACCGGCTCGCCTCTTACGGTTAGCGTCGCTGGGGTGGCGCCAGGCACGGAGGTGGTGATCACGTACAACGGCAGCGAGACGCCGCCGACGAATGCCGGCAGCTACGCAGTTGTGGCTGCCATAGCGGGTGGCCCAACCAAAAAAGGCAAACTGATCATCAGCAAAGCGCCTTTGACCGTCACCGCGGACGATCAAAGCCGCGTCGTGGGTGAGGAGAACCCGGAGCTGACCTTTTCCTACAGCGGCTTCGTCGGTGGAGACAACGAGGCCACGGTGTTTCCGGTCCCCGCCACCAAGACGATCAAGCCCCCGGTCATCTCCACCACGGCCAGCGCCAAGAGCCCGGCAGGTCTGTACCCGATCAAACTCAGCGGCGGCGGCGCGGCCAACTACGCGCTGGTGTTTGAAAACGCGACGCTGACGGTGGATGGCTTTGCCGGGCTGCACGAGATCCTGCTCGCCTCCGATGCGGATGGCAGGCCAGGAGCGAAGGTCGAACTAACCGTGGCCAAGGCTGTCAAGTTGGGCGACTCGGGCAACACCCAGGCGGTTTCCGGCAGGCTCTATGTGCCGGGAGAAAAAAGCGCGGTGGCGATCAAAGGCGTGCTGACGATTGACGCGCTGTCTGGCGAGGCCACGGGAACGCTCATGGCCAGCAAAAAGACCGGGGCGGTCACCAACACCTACCAGTTGTCGTTGACGATCACGGTGGGCGGCGGCTTTGGGGCGGAGCTGCAAATCAACGGAGCGCTCGCCGCTGACGGTGTCGATGGCGGCCGGGTGTTCACGCTGGCCAAGGGCCAGGTGCTGGGTTTCCCTGGCAGCCATACGGCGATCATTGCGCCGCCGTCCAGCGTGGGGCCGGAGGGAGCGGGCCATGCCACCGCCAGCATCGACCGCAACGGAGTGCTGAAACTGGCGGGCAAACTCGCCGATGATCGAGCCTTTACCGCCTCGCTGCGGCCCGTGTTTGAAGACGACGATGGCGACCTGATCAGCTACCGCCTGTTTGCCCAGCCTTACAAGCGGCTGGATAGCTACCTGGCCGGCTGGATCGAGCTGACTCCCCACCCGGATCTGCCTGCGCGCCGTCACGTGTCCGCCTCGGCCAATGCCGTCCTGGTCTGGGCGAAGCAGGCCAGCCCTTCCGACAAAGCCGCCCGCGCCGGATTCGCCCCCCTTGACTGCGGCTTCACGCTGGATCCCTGGACCAAACCCGCCAAGGCCACCAAGTCGGCCGTTGCGGTCCTGCTTTCCGCAACGCTCGGCCTGCCCCTGGACGGCGCGTTTGACGTGGCCCATAGCTTGTTCGACAGCCCGTCGTTTGCCGACTTGCCCACCGGCCTGGCCGTGCAGGACAGCAGCAACCGCATCAACGTTGCTGAGCCAGCCGGTAATCCAACAGGATGGAAAATCAAGTCACTCAACACCGCCAACGGGGTCTTCAGTGGCGAGTTTGTCTTGACCCAGGAGGCGCCGAAACCGCGCAAAGTCCTCTTCAGCGGCGTTCTGCGCCAGCCGCCCGCGAGCGAGCCGGCGGCGATCATCGGCCGCGGCTTTTTCCTGCTGCCGTCCGTGGTGAAGGGTGAGGAGTCGTTCAGCGGCGACCTGCTTTTCACGGCGCCCTGATGGCGCGCGCCTTTTTGCATTGCGCCAGACTGACTGACGTTCAGAATGGCGTCATGAGCGCACCGACCCTGCGGCCCGTTTTGCAAAGCTGGATTTTCCTGCTGGCTTTGACGTCTTTGGCTCCAGCCCAGTCCGAATCTCCCGTTGCGGCCAAAGCATCGCCCAAACATTTTGCCTTCAAAGACGGGGATCGGGTGGTGTTGATCGGCAGCACGGTGGTGGAGCGGGAGCAGCGTTACGCGGCGCTGGAACCGCGGCTGGCGCTCGCTTTGGGGGACAAAAACATCACGGTGCGCAATGTCGCCTGGAGCGCTGACACGGTCTTCGGCCATGCCCGCTCCTACTTTGGGCCGCCCAAGGAGGGACTGGATCGCTTGAGCGCGCATGTGGACTTGTTGAAGCCGACCGTGGTGATGCTTTGCTATGGAGGCGAACTCGCGTTTGAGGGCCTCGGCGGCTTGCCGGATTTTTTGACCGGGTATCGCAAGCTGCTCGATCTCTTCCGTGCCAAATCACCCGGTGCGCGCTTTATCATTGCCGCGCCGCCGCCGCTTGAGACCCTGCCGCCGCCGCTGCCTGACCTCGCCCAAGCCAATCGAAACCTCTCCAGCCTGCGCGACGCCTTGCGCAAGTTGGCGCTCTCACAAAACGCGTTTTTTGTTGATTGGTTCGAGGCCATGGGCGGCATGCCCAAACCCGGGCCGGTGGCCAAGCCGCTGACCGAAAACGGCGTGCACTACACGGCGGAAGGTTATGACAAACTGGCCGACACCCTGCTGAAGGCGCTGGGATTGCAGGCGCCGGCTGTGGGCCAAGCGGAAATGCAGGCGCTGCGTAGCGAGGTGATGCGCAAAGACGAGCTTTTTTTTAACCGCTGGCGCCCGCAAAACGAGACGTACCTGTTCGGCTTCCGCAAGCATGAGCAGGGGCAGAATGCGAAGGAGATCCCCATGTTTGATCCGTTGATCGAGGCTGCCGACAGCCGCATCCATGAACTGAAACGGGCCGCCCTGCAAACCACGCCCAGGTTGTGAAGCCATGAGCCAGACACGAGATATGACCATCAGACGATCAGAAGAGGAGGCAATCAGAAGGCGCGCTTTGTCGGATGGTCTGATGGTCGCATTGTCTCATTTCCTCCTCCTCGCCAGCGCTCTCTGCGCCCAGCAGCCGCGCGGCTTGGCGGACATTCCAAACCCGGATGTGCAGGCGCAAAAGGCGGCCTTTGTGGTGCCGGAGGGGTTTGAGATCGATCTGTTCGCGGCGGAGCCCATGCTGCGCAATCCCGTGCAGATGAACTGGGACGCCCAGGGGCGCTTGTGGGTCGTTTGCAGCACCACCTACCCGCACATTCCGGTTGGCACCGCGCCGAGCGATCAAGTGGTCGTGCTTGAGGACAAGGATGGTGACGGCAAAGCAGATCAAAGCACGGTTTTTGCTGAAGGGCTGCATATCCCGACGGCGTTGCTGCCCGGCGACGGCGGCTTGTATGTGGCCAACTCCACCGAGTTGCTGTTCCTGCGCGACAAAGATGGTGATGGTCGTGCAGACGAGCGCACCATCCTGCTCTCGGGTTTTGGCACGGAGGACACCCATCACTTGCTGCACACCCTGCGTTACGGGCCGGAGGGGTTGATGTATTTCCTGCAATCCATTTACATTCACAGCCACGTCGAGACACCTCACGGTGTGCGCCGTCTGATGGGCGGCGGGGTGTGGGAATTTCGCCCGGAAACGCGCCGGCTGGAGGTGTTGAGCAAGGGCTTGATCAATCCCTGGGGTTTTGAGTTCGACCGCTGGGGCCAGAGTTTTGCCACCGATGGCGCCGGCAGTGAGGGCATCCATTTCATCTTCCCTTTCTCCGTGTTCGCCACCTCCCCCGGGGCGGCGCGCATCCTGCATGGCATGAGCCCGGGGCAGCCCAAGCATTGTGGCCTGGAGGTCATTGAAGAGCCGCATTTTCCGGAGGACTGGCAGGGTTCGCTGATCACCTGCGACTTCCGCGGCAACCGTCTCAATCGTTTCCAGTTGGAGCGCTCGGGCAGCTCTTATACCGCCAGGCAAATGCCGGACGTGCTGGCGTCCACCCATCGCGCCTTCCGTCCCATCGATGTGCGCGCCGGCCCGGACGGCGCGCTTTACATCGCGGACTGGTACAACCCGATCATCCAGCATGGCGAGGTCGATTTTCGCGACCCGCGTCGTGACCAGCAGCATGGGCGGATTTGGCGGCTCAAGGCGAAGGATCGTCCGCTTTCGAAACCACCGGTCATCGCCGGCGCTCCGGTGGCCGAGCTGCTGCCAATGTTGAAGAGCGACCGCCGCTGGGTGCGAAATTTTGCCCGGCTGGAGCTGCGGCAACAAGGCGCGTCTGCGGTTCTGGAACCGCTGAAGGCCTGGGCGGAGAAACTCGATCCAGCCAGTGAGGCGGATCGCCATGCTATGCTGGAGGCGGCTTGGGTGCGGGAAGGCGTGAACTCGTTCTCACCGGAATTGTGGCGCCGGCTTTGGGCGGTGGATGACCCCCGCGCGAAAGCGGCGGCGCTGCGCATCCTTTCGCATCGCTGGCGCGAGTTGGAGGATGTGGAGGCGGTTTTGGCTGAGGCCATCGCGCACACGGATCCGCAGGTGCGGCTGTGGGCGCTGGCGGTCTGTGCAACCGTTCGCCGGCCGGCCACGGTGGTTCTTGCCCTCAAGGCCTTGGAACAGACGATGGACGAGCCGCAGGACTTTTTGCTGGAGCAGCTCTGCCGCGACCAGGCCGACCGCTGGCTGCCGGCTTTTCGCGATGGCAAGATCAAGTTCGGCAGTTCCGCGCAGATGGTCTATGCCTTGCGCGCCACGGGCCGGGCGGAAGCCCTGCCGCCGTTGTTTGAGGCGTTGCGCGAGGGCCGGCTCAGCGGGCAGGACACGACCGATGTGTTGCAGGCCGCCGGAGCCGCCATGGATGCCAAAGGCGCCGCCGAGCTCGCCGCGCTGGCGGTAGCGGAGACGGATCCAGACCGCCAGACCGCCATGCTGGATGCCTTGCTGCAAGCGGCAGAGGCGCGCAAGGTCGCTCCCGCCGGGGCGGAAGACTACCTTTCCAACTGGCTGCGGGAGGATCAGCCGGCTCTGGCTGCGCGCGCCGCGCGGCTGGCGGGCTGGTGGAAGGTGCAGCCTGCCCGCGAACCGTTGATGGCCTGGCTGGAAAAGGAGGGAGGCGATGGTGAAGTGCGCGCTGCTGCCGCGAAGGGACTGGCCTTGCTCGGCGGTGAAGACAGCCGGGCGGCGTTCGACACCCTCTTCACCAGCAGGTCCGACACGGCCAGCCGCGTCCTCGCGGTTGAGGGTCTGATGCAACTGGCGCCGCAACTGGCTGTGCGCCGCGCTGCGGAGTATTTGGCGAGCGTGGAAACGGCGGAGGCGGTCGCTCCAGTGATGGCGGTGTTGCTGCAAAACAAAAAAGCGCCCGATCTGCTGGCCAGCGCGCTTGCGGACAAAAAAATGGCGGGTGCTGCGGCGGCGGAGGCGATTCGCATGGCGTCCACACGCGGGGTGGCGGGTCCGTTGATGGAGGCTTTGAAGACGGCGGGCGGAGTCAAGCAGATGGACCGCGCTTTGACGGCGGAGGAAATGAGCGTCCTGGTGGCCAAGGTGGCTTCCGAGGGCAATGCCCAGCGCGGCGAGGCGGTTTACCGGCGTCAGCAGTTGCTCTGCATCACCTGCCATGCCATTGGCGATGCCGGCGGCGTGCTTGGGCCCAATTTGGTCAGCATCGGCGCCAGCGCACCGGTGGATTACCTGATCGAGTCCTTGCTGCAACCGAGCGCCAAAATCAAAGAGGGCTATCACATGATCATGGCCAGCACCCAGGGCGGGCAGGTGTTTTCTGGCCTGCTGGAAAAGGACACCCCGGATGAAGTGATCATCCGCGACCCCGCCAACCAGCTTCACAGGGTGCCGAAGGGCGACATCGCCAGCCGCCAGATGAGTCCGGTGTCGATGATGCCCGCCGGTTTGACGGCCAGCTTGCGTGAAGATGAATTTGTGGACCTGGTTCGTTTTTTGTCCGAACTCGGCCGGGAAGGGGAGTACAAAATCAGCCCCAAACGCTACGTGCGCACTTGGCAGACCATGGGCGAGATGGACATGCCAGCCATTGATCATGTGCGCCACACCGGTTTGCACATGCTTAATGAAGACGGTGCCAGCCTGCCCTGGCAGCCCCGCACCAGCCTCGTCTCCGGGGAACTGCCGCTCGACGAGCTGCCCGCCATCACCCGCCTGTACCCCTGGCACCCGCGCCTCGCCCGCTTCAACCTCCGCTTGGACACTGCGGGCAGGGTGAAACTCGCGCTCAGTGCGACCAAGGACATCGTGCTGGTGGTGGGGGCTGAGGCTCTGACGGAACCCGCAGCGGATTTGGAACTGGACCTCCCCGCCGGAGTGACGCCGGTAAGCGTTCTGGTCACGCGGCCGGCTGGCGATCTGCAGCGGTTTCGGGTAGAGTTGGTGGATGGCGCGGCGTCGGTGGTGCCGTAAATGGCGTTCAGGACGAATCCACAGACACGGTGCGGGAAATCGATTTCTGTATTTACATTGTGAATTAATCTTGACTCCAAAGGGTCGGATTTGATAAGCTGGAGGAAATTCAGAAAAAATCGCCAGCTCCGCCATAACCCCTGTAAAACAGACGGCTTCGCCGCCGCCGCTTACGCGTTTTCCTCAATTCCAAGCTTGCCTTTCGAGTCGGAAATCAGGTAAACACAATGTAAATCGGAAAATAATTCGTTCCTCCCGCCATGAAACCAGAAATCCAAGTTAAAGACCGCAGACACCAGCGCCGGCAACGTGCCATCGCCCTGGTGATCGTGCTCGCGATGGTCTCCATGATGACCATTTTTATGCTGGCGATCTTCTCCGTGTCCCGCACTGAGCATGCGTCGTCGGTGAAGTATGCGGATGGCCAAAACGCGAAGGAACTGGCCGACATGGCCGTGAACGTGGTGATGGCGCAGATTTGGGACGGCACCCAGCGCACGGCCTCAAATCCAGCCCTTTGGGCGTCCCAGCCCGGCGCCATCCGCCGCTACAATCCCAACGGCGCCTTCCACAGCGGTTACAAGCTGTACTCCAGCAGCCAAATGCAGGTCACCGGCGCCGAGACGCAGATGATTGCTGACGTGCCCCCATCCGACTGGGCCTCCCAGTCTGGCGTTTATGCTGACATCAACGAACCGGTCATACGCCCTGATGCCGACGGCGACGGCGTTCCCGAAATCATCTACCCCATTCTCGACCCGCGCGCCTACCTGGGAGCAAACAATCCGGACAGCATCGAAGGCTTCTCGTATGAGAGCGGTTTTTCCGGGGTCGTCCCGGCGGCCTCCCTGACGGACCTCAATGCCCGTCTGCCAATGCCGGTTCAATGGCTTTACATCCTTAAAAACGGCCAGATGGGGACGCTCAGTGGCAGCGGCGGCACCTCGCGTTTTGTGCCCGCTTCCAGCGGCGCGGACAGCGAGCCCAGCGAGGACAACCCCATCGTCGGGCGCATCGCCTTTTGGACTGATGACGAAGCTTGCAAAATCAACATCAACACCGCAGGCGAGCCTACCCCATGGATGGTGCCCACTTTTCTTCATGAGCGCGATTTTTATTTCGCGCACTTTCAGCCGATGTCGCACGAATACCAGCGCTTCCCTGGCCATCCTGCCACCATCGCCATGAGCACGGTGCTGTTTCCCAACCAGCCGATGGATCTTTACAGTTATGGCCAGCTTGACGCGGGGGCGGGGTACCATCAAATCCTCACCCGCAAGGAGCGAATCTTCGATGTCATGCCCAAGATCAACTTCGGCGGCTCCAGGGCCGGCACCGTCGCCTTCTGGCGGGCTTCGGACACCATCGTTCTGCAGGAGCAAAGCTCCGATGCAGCGAAATCCGTGAACCTCCTCAATTCCATCAATGAGCGGCTCTACGCCTCTGTGGACGAGTTGATGTTTTCCCAGCAATACGGTGGCGGCGGCAGCAGCAAACGGCGTTTGATTCAGGATGACAGTTCCGTCCGCACCCGCTTCCAGGCACAGAGCGGCAGCAGCGGGAACAGCGCCATCTTCACCAATCAGCGTCAACTGGAGCGCGCCCGGTTCTTCCTCACCGCCCACAGCCGCGTGCCCGAGGTCAACATGTTCGGCCAGCCGCGCGTCGCCATCTGGCCGGTGGCTCATGAAGGGCGCGGACCCGACTACCGCACGGGATATGACAATCTCATCGCCTTCTGCTCCTCCTTGGGAACCACTCCGGCCGCCCGTAACGCCAACAGTTATTACTTCCGCCGCCAGGACTACAGCAGCCCCACCACTGACATCAATTTGCCGCGCAACATGGCGTTGTTGAACATGCTGGTCGAGACGATGGGCAAGATGATGCCGGGAGGCGCAACCTTCACCACCAAGTACAACAGTGGCGACGCGGCGCAAATCATGGTGCAAATTTTCGACTACATCCGCAGCACCAACCTCTATGACGGCTTCCTTGCCGTTCCCCGCGAGCAGCTTGTGGGAGACGGCACCGCGACGGGCGGTCTTGAAGAGTACAGATTTGAGTACTACAACACCCCCGCCAACCGCGGCCGCTTCAGTCCCGCCAGCGATGCCACCAACGGCTATGCCGACGGCGCTTTTTACGCCTACAAGCCTCCTTACAGAACCTACACGCCCAGCAGGATGAGCCGCATGACCGGCAATCGCGGCGTCTCCGGACAGCAGCGCACCGAGCGCGCGGTTGAATACTCCTTCCCCGGTCATGGCAGCGTGGTGCCTTCCAAATCTCCTTACGGCCCTTACCGCGGCATGGGGCGCTTCCCCACCCTTACCGAGGTCGGCTTCCATTTCATTTGCTCCGCCGATGGCAATCCCGACAAGGGCAGTTTTAGCATCGCTAATCGCGGGGCCGACGGCGATACCAAGGTCCCTTGGGTGGGTCACATTCAGGCCGCTGCTCAGTGGACCCCCAACGCGCCCCATTTCCAGGGCGGCCGCACTGCCGCTAAAATGAAGCCCCTCCGCGCCGGTACTGAAAACGAGATTGGCAAAGCCCTGTCGGCGCGGGCCGTGTCTTCTGGTAACCGGATCAATAACGAGGGTTTTCTCGACGGTGAGCGCCTCTACTGGTATTCCAATTTTCCGCCTGATCCCTTGGCCGGAGCTTATGGTACCACCGGCGGCGGGAATCCGCCAACCGGACCGCTTACCAGCAGAAGCACGCACCCCGGAATGAACCCCAAAAACTGGAACCGCAGCCTGCCGAGCTACAATCCCAACACCCAGGACTTGCAAAAAATCTCCCCGCTGAGGCCCGGCATGAAGCGCGTGCAAGGCCAGATCAATCTGGAGCTTTGCGTGCCCATGCTCGGTTACGGCCCGGTCCATCCCGAACTCTCCATCGTCGTCACCGGCATGAAGGACCTCACGCTCAACGGCGTGCCGCTCTTCGGCGAGGAGACGCCGGACGTGATGGTCTGGAAATCCGGGCTCGATCTTTACCATGTGGCGGACAATGTCGGCACGTTCACCTCTGGAGGGTATGTCGATGCCGCCAGCATATCCTACGGCCGCCGCACCCGCCTCGGCGTGCGCGAGAGCGAAGGCGGCTGGCAGGATCCGGCTTATGACATCAGCGCCGGCAGCGCCGGCAACCCTCACCTCGGTCTGCGCAACTACGATCTCGCCACCCGCTTCGTCACCGTTGAGGGGGACCGCATGGAATTCGGCGGCGCGCCGCTCACCTTCAGGATCTACGCCGGTCATGTCACCACTGGCGAGCCGTTGCAGACCATCCAGGTCAATCCACCCTCCAACGTGCGGCTGCCCGTGCCGGAGCTGGTCACCATTTCCACCGACTACCGCCGTATGCGCAACACCAGCGGCACCCTGGTCACCCAGCGCCGCATTCACGCTCCGGAATGGTGGTCTCTGTCCTGGCGGGGCGTCTTTGAGAACCCTGGCATCAACGCTCTTGATGAAACGGGCAATCCGAGTGACGCCAATCCCATGGGCGGGCGCCTGCGCAACTGGACCGCCGGCACTTATGGCAGTGACCGCGTCGCGCTGGCCACCACCGCCACCGGCGGCAGCAACGTTCCGCGCGGCACCGCTTTGGTCTTTGGTTACGATCCCCTCTCCACCAACCACAGCAACCCCTTGCTCGTGCCCTACAATGGCTACCACCGCCAGGATAACAACGCCTCCGTCAACATCGCTGATGACGTGACAGGCGATGACGTTGTCGATACCAAGTGGGGTGACCGTCAGGGCGTCTCCTACATCAATCCCGGCCCATTGCGGGATTGCCGGGGCCAGGATGTGATGTTCAGCATGGTGCCCGGCCACAGCGATGTCCGCCACATCATGGCCATGACAAACGTGCCTGCCAATCTCTGGATTCCCCATCCCATGCTCGCGAGCATGCAGGAGCAGGCCTCCGGCTCCGGCTCCAATGCGCAAAGAATCTACTTCGCCCACAACATCGGCCGCGCCAACGCCAATGCCAACCCGGGTTACCACCGCGGTGACAACAATACCCGTCTTCGCCTGGTCCCCTTCGCCAACTACGCCGCCGCCCATGTCCCCGATGTGCCGATGGATATGGGCGTCATTGCGCAGGCAGCCCAGTACGGGGACTTTGACAACGGCTTCGGCGGCGCTCGCGATGGCGCCTGGCTCAACAAGCCGGATGAGGGCAACGCCGGTGTTTCCTGGATCAGCATGAACAACGAGACCGGGGAATCCGGCACCCGCCGCATTCCCACCGCCTACTTCCAGGAGGAAGACCGCGGGGCCGATGCTGGGGACGCCTACATGACGCCCAACCGCATGGTGCCTTCCCCCGGCATGTTCGGCTCCTTGCCTTCCCGGGTCATCGGCCAGCAGCCCTGGCGCACCCTGCTGTTCCGCCCCAGCACCCCGCAGGCAACCAGCCAGACCAACCATCCGGGTGCGGCCCCCTACCAGGGTGGGATCGCTCCTGCCGACCACTACATCATGGATCTCTTCTGGATGCCGGTCGTCGAACCCTACGCCATCAGCGAGACCTTCTCCTCCGCCGGCAAAATCAACATCAACTACCAGATTGTCCCCTTCAACCACATCCGTCGCGCCACTGGCATGCACGCCGTGCTCAAAGGCGAGATGCTGGCCGCCATCCCCACCATCGATGGCGGGCGTTACCTGGGTTATCCCCCTGCCGTGCATACCACGCGCCCCAACCAGAACGTCGGCACTCAGGGATATCACTACCGCCAGCCCTGGACCGATCTCCCGGCTGGGAGGCTGACCAGCCCCTATCCCATAAACAGCATCCAGGCCGGTCTCAAATTCTGGCACCGCGAGATCGAGGCGGGTAACGCCGCCAACGGCACGCTCACCCAGTTCGATAGCCGCTTCAATCATTCCGGCGCCGATGGCACGCCCACCGGAGCGCACGGCCTCTTCCGCACTGCCAGCCAGATCTGCGAGATCTACCTCATCCCCAAAGCGGTGGCCGGACAGGGGCCCGATGCGGATGGCTCCGACCCTGGCCGCTACAACGTCGCCGACATGAAAAATGCCGATGCCGCCGGCGCCATGGCCTTCTGGGCCAGACGCCAGCTCACCGGAGACAACACCCGCGAACGGCCTTACGCCAACATCTACGGCAAAATCTCCGCCCAGAGCAATACTTTCCGCGTCTTCTACAAGGCCCAGACCATTCGCAAGGCCCGCTCCGTTGCTGCCAATGAATTTGACGTTAGCCGCGATCGTGTCACCAGCGAATACCGTGGTTCCACTCTCATCGAGCGCAAACTCGATGCCAATGCAGACTACCCCGACTACGCAACCAGTTCGAGCGCCCCCTCCCTCGACACGTACTATCGCTTCCGCGTTCTCGAAACCAAACGCTTCGCACCGTGACCGTCATGACACAGCAAGTCTTAATTCCAAAATCTCAAGCCGCGAGCCGCGTTCCGGGGGTCTCCTGCCGTGCCGCGCGAGCTTTCTCCCTCCCCGAGGTCACCATGGCTGTCGGCATCGCGGCCATGGCCATTGTCCTTCTGCTCGGCCTCGTTCCCACCGGCTTGCAGTCCATCCGCGATGCCTCCACCACTCTCGCCGAAGCCCGCATCTACCAGCAGATCGTCGGCGAGATTCAGGGCGTCAACTGGAACACCCCTGGCAGCCCGGCGCTTCCTGGCTCCGATCCGCTGAACTATCCTCAGTTAAGCCGCTACCAGGGCATTCGCCGCTTTTTCGACGACCAGGGCACGCCCCTGCATGACGATCAAGCGAATTCCTTGCGCCTCGCTTATGTCGCGCGCGTCACCCTGAACAGCGCGCTGGCCGTCCCCAATGGCCAACCCTCTGGCAATATGGTGAGCGTCACCATTGACGTCGCTTCTATCCCGAATGCCGATTACGATTTTCCTATCAACGGAATTTACTCCACCCGCTCTTTTATCGTCGCCCGGCAATATTGATCCCGCACCCCATGAAGTTCACCGCCTATCTTTGTCCAGCAAAGCGTGGAACACCGGTTCGTTCCGCGCACCGCGCACCGCATCCGGTTTCGCTTGCGGCCTTCACCCTCGTCGAGGTGTTGGTCTCCCTTGCCGTGCTCGCCGTTCTGCTTACCATCATTGCCCAGGTTCTCGGCCAGGTCCAGCGTGTTTGGTCCAGCGCCAACTCGAAGGTGGCTCAATTTAGGGAGGCTCGCCGCGCCATGGATCGCATCCAAAACAACCTCGCGCAGGCCACCATGAACACCTACCTGCAGTATTACTACGTCGGCGGCGCCCATCCCTTTTTGGCTCCGTCTTCCACTCAGCAAGCCGCCCCCACCGGCTACGTTCGCTTCTCCGAATTGCAATTCGTCAGCGGCCAAGCCGACAGACTGGTCGGAGGCTCCGCCAGTCAGCATCCCGGTCACGCCATCTTTTTCCAGGCTCCTCTTGGCGGCACCATCACCGAAGGCGGCGCTTATGTCAATGTTCCCACCGCTCTCACCGCCTGTGGTTATTATCTCGAGTTCGGCACCGATCAGAACATCCGCCCTCCCTTCCTCAGTCAGACCGGCGTGGCTGAGCGCCTCCGATTCCGCCTCTTCGAGTATCGCCCTTCCATTCTTGCCAATCTGATCTACAAAGAGGTGGATGATGTCACCAATCCCGGCGTGCCCAATCGTGATTGGTATGGCGTGGAAGGCACTGAAGATGGCGTCGACATCCGCCGTCCCGTTGCGGAAAACATCATCTACATGGTCTTTTCCCCCAAACGCCCCGTTCACGACAGCGCCAGCGGCAACCCGCGTGATATTGCCCCCCAATACGCCTACGACAGCTCTGGCAACGGCGTTCAGGCCGGTCAAGCCCCGCAGGATTTCCAGATTCCGCCTCTCGTCGAAGTTACTCTTGTCGCCCTCGACGAGGACTCCGCCCGCCGTTTCGTGGAGGACTCCGGCGGCACCCCCAGCCTGTCTGGAAGCCTGTTCACCAACGCCTCTGATGCCAGCTTTCGTGATGACATCGAGCAGCTCGAAAACCAGCTCAATCAGCGCAAGCTGAACTACCGCATTTTCAATGCCACCGTCCCCATCCGCAATTCGAAGTGGGGGCTCTAATTCGACTGAATTGTGAACATGAAACTGACTCATATCAGAACAGCCTCCGGACGCCTCCCTGCCAGGGCTTTCACGCTTATCGAATTGCTTGCCGTGCTTGGCATCGTCGCCGTGGTGGCTTCCGTGGCCGCTCCTGCGGTGCTGGGTGTCATCTCCTCCACCCGCCTGACTCAGGCTGGGGATGAGCTTGCCGGCTTGGTTTCGCAGGCTCAGCAGACGGCCATCTCTGAAAGCCGGCCTGTGGAGGTTCGCTTGTACAACCTGCGCGACGCCAAGGAGGTTGGCGAGGCCGCCGAGGCTCGCTATCGCGGCGTCATGCTGGTTAAATACTATCAAATCGGCGAAGCCGACCCTCGCTCGAGCAACGCCGCTCCGCTCACGGCCCCTCTCGCGGTCGCCGAATTTGGCGGCATTCACCGCTTCCCCGGAGGCATTGAAATCGCCCGCTCCACTACGCTCACGAGCTTCATGAATCTGCGTGAAGTCACCTCCAGCGGCAGCGAGCATGCCGCTGAGGTCGTGGTCAAACGAGACGGAAGCTATGAGCCCTTCATCTTCCCCGATGCCAACGGCTATCGCGCATTTTTATGCCTGCCCGAGGGAACTGACTTGAACATTGATGAGCGTTGGTTTGTCACATTGGTACAAGGCAATGATAGCGACAAGCAACCATCCGAACTCAAAAACTTTTACACCGTCCAGATTGAGCCCGTCACCGGTCGTCTCATGACCTACCGCCCCTGAGCTTTCCCCAATACTTCCACCGCCTCTTGTGCGGTGCAGCTCCGCCATCCGCCTCGGACCCCTACAAGCCCCACCCCCTCCGTCCGCCATGACACCGCCGCGCCATTCCATGCTTCACTTTTCTACCCGTGCCGCGCTCACCGCGCTTGCCGCCGCCTGGCTGGCCCCGTCGCCGCTGAGCGCGCAGACAGCTCCCTGGACCAAACTGGACGGCGGTACCTGGGAATGGTCCACCCCGGCAAACTGGAACGGCGTGGTCCCCAATGGCCCCCTCGCCATCGCCCAGCTCAACCAAAACTACGCCGGCGCCACCACCGTCAACCTCGCCATTGCGATCGAGCTGCAGCAGCTTCTCCTCGGCGATATCAATGCCGACAACGGCATGCACGACCTCGTCATCGCCAACACGGGCGCCGGCAGGATCACCTTCAATCAAGGCACCAACGTCATTCAGAAACTGGGCGCCGGCATCGCGCGCGTGCACGTGCCGCTCGACCTTAATGGCGGCACCACGCTCACCCTCAGCGCCGGCAACCTCTACCTGCACGGACTCGTCTCCGTCCTCAACGGCAAGAATAACAACTTCATCCTCAAGAACGGCGGCGGCGCCGTCCACCTCGTCGGCGGTCTCAACCTGACCGGCGTCGGCATCGGCGGCTATAACGAGGATATGTTTGGTTACATCCATCAAGTCGGCACTACCAACATCGGCGGCACCAGCACCCTCAACTACGGCATGCAGGTCATCGCGGGGACCGTCAACTTCGGCCTCGGCACCGGCACCGCCAGCGCCACTTTCGGCGGCGCCAATGGATGGCTTTGGCAGGATGCCGGCACGATCAACTTCGGGGTCAATACCGCTGTCGATCAGCCAACGCCGACCAGCAATGTCACCCTCAGCATGGACAAGATCATCAAGAATGGAGGCACCCTCAACCTGCGCAACGGCAACGGCCTTGGCACCACCACGCTGACTGGCAGCCTCTTGTCGCTCGAAGGCGGCACCACCACCTTCTACACCGCCGGCGGCGCGGCGGGCGGCACCCTCAACATCGCCGCCGGCGCCACCCTTCGCCTGACTTCCTACCTGAATCTGGCTCCCGAGGGCATTCAACCCGCCGCCACTACCCTCAACTTCACGAGCACCAACGGCGCCGTCCACACCTTCGCCTCGCTGGAGCACTTGGACTTCGATGGGCTAACCGACAGCAACAACACCGTCCTCCGCGCCCAGGCCGGCAATGGCTCCCTGCGCATCGGCGGCGACGGGATTAACGATATCTTCAAGGGCCAGCTCAACATGGCCAGCTCCGGCACCCTCTCCCGCTTTGTCAAAATCGGCGCCGAAACCCTCACCCTCGCCGGCAGCCGGGATAACACCACCTCACGCATCCGTGTCGATGCTGGCAAGCTCATCCTTGCCAAGGACAGCATCTATTCGGTGCATGCCGCCGGCGGCTCCCTGATCATTGAGAATGGGGCCATTACCGAGTTGGGAGGCAGCTTCAACGCCTTCGGCGGCACCGCCCCCGCGAATTACAACGACCAAATTTTCCGCGGCGCCGATGTGTATCTCAATGGCAGCGGCACCCTCAATCTCAACGGCTTCTCGGAAAGCTTCGACACCCTGCTCGGCAACGGCATTGTCACCAACAACGCGGCCGGCACCACCTCCATCGTCACCGTCGGCCAGGCCAACTTCGCTGTGGACACCAACCACGGGCAGGCCGCCACCGCCAGCGGCGCTCGCATCTTCGACGGCACCCTGGTGGACGGCGCCGGCGTCCTCGGTTTCATCAAATCCGCCAACCAGACCATGACCATGACCAACGGCGGGAATACCTTCTCCGGTCCCACCACGGTCGCCCGAGCCACCCTCCAGCTTTCGAACGCCGGTCGCTTGCAGAACACCTCCAGCGTCACCATCAGCCGCAACGCCATCCTGCTGCTGAACAACCACGACACGGCCGTCGGGAGCGGCGCGGACACCAACGGCCGCATCAATAACAGCGCCGCCATCAACTTCGATGGCGGCATCCTCACCCTGCGCCGGAGCCAGACGGCCGTGGCCATCACGGAGATCCTCGGCGTGCTCAACCTCAATTCCTCCAGCAACACCATCCGCATTGACCATAGCAATGGCACGGCGGCCAGCGCTTGGGCGGGCGGCAACCTGCGTTTGACTTTTGACAGTCTGAATCGCAGCCCTGGCGCTCACGTGAGCTTTACGGAGTTTTCCAGCAATGCCAGCGCCAGTGGCTTTGGCACCAACCCGGCCACCTCCCAGGCGCAGGTGACCTTCGTTAACAAGCCCACCGCTCACATGCTGGGCGGCCCGGCCGATTTGTCCGGCACGGGCGTCAATACCCCCCTTCTCATTGGCGCCTTTGGCGGTATCAACGCCAGCGCCACGAACCAGTTCGTCACGGTGGTGACCGCCATCACCGGCAACCATCATGTGAGCCCGCTGGTGGATGGGGATTATAACACCAATGCCACCATCTTCACAGGCAGTGATATTTGGGGGAACCTGCCCCAGACGTTGGGGGCCCCCGGCACCTACGATGATGTCGCCGGCATTGGCGCCGGGGTGACCGCTGGCTCGACCATCAACGTCACCCAGAACACCGCCGTCAATGCCTTCCGCTTCAACCAAAGCGTCAACATGGCCATCGCGGATGACAAGCGCTTCATCCTCGGCGGCATGGAGGCCAACGCGGGCCTCGGCACGGTGGCCTTTGACGGCACCGGCATGCTGCTCTTCACCGTCGCCAACACCAATATCAACGGCGGCACTCTTTATTACAACCAGCGGGAGGCCATCATGCGCGTCAACGCCGCCGCCAACATCCGCTCCGTCATCGCCGGCAGCGGCGGCCTGAGCAAAAGCGGCACCGCTCTTCTCAACCTCTACGGCAGCAATACCTACACCGGTCCCACTTGGCTGAACGAGGGGGCGCTTGGTGTTTTCAACAGCCAAGCCTTGGGCCAGACGGGGATCGGCAACGATGTCATCGTTCACATGGCCGCCGAGTTGGCCGTCGGCGGCGGCATCAACGTCGGTGACGGCACCGCGGAAGGCTCCAAGGACATTTACTTGCTCGGAGATACCGCTCGCATCCGCACGGATGACCGGCACAATTCCTGGGGCGGCAACGTTTACCTCAACCCCACCAACGCCGCCGGGCAGGCCACCTTGTACAACTACTTGCGCGTGCAAAATGACGGCGTTCTCACCATCTTCGGTGACGTCACAGCCATCTCCGCCAATGAAGCGAACGCTCACTACGGCGTGGACGCGAGCTTCGGTGGAGCCGGCCTTGGCTCCGGCCTCGTCATCGAGGGCAATGCCGCCGCGGCCTTCACCGGTAGCGGCGCCGTCATCAACCTCCTCGGCAAAGTCGCCGACTTCAACGGTCAGGCGGCCACCGGCTCCGGCAGTTCCGCCGCCCATCACGAGAAGCTCGTCATGCTGGTGCGCGGCTACAATGGCCACGCCATTCCCGTCAACAGTGATTTCGTGGTCAACATCAGGGACGCCACCCGCGTCAACGGCCGCTTCGACCTGCGCTCCGGGTTTGTCTTTATTGACAGCAGCTACGGCACCCAGGGCCGCGGCTACACGGATGGCGCCCTGCTTCTCAAACACAATGGCGGCAACGTGGACCGCTCCGGCACCCTCACCGGTCTTTTCCTCACCAAGGGAGGCACCAACTTCTTCGGCACCAACATCCAGGTGGGCGATACTGCTGCCAGCAACTCGTCCAACAGCTTCGCCATGATCGGCGGCACCAACCGCAGCGGCACCGTCACCATCGGCAACGACTTTGGCACCCTCAGCCTCATCGCCAGCGGCGGCAACTCCAACCGCAGCAATGCCTCCGCCACCGCGGTGGGCAACAATGTCAGCACGATCACCCTGCGCGACGATGCCATCGTCAACCTGCGCGTCGGTTACGGCATCACCGGCCCCAACATCGCGCCCGGCACCTTCATCACCAGCATCCTCGGCAATACCATCACGCTCAGCAAGAATACCATCGCCACAGCACCCATCAACCAGTCGTACAGCTTCGGCTTCAAAGCCAAGACGGAGGTGGGCGCCATCAAGGGTAACATTCTCGCTGAGTCCACCAATGCCGCCACCAACCCCACCGCTTCCCTCACCGTCACTGTGGCCAACGCCGCCGGCTTCGCTGCCGGTCAGGGCATCACCGGCCCAGGCATTCCCGCGGGCGCGGTCATTACCGACGTGATTGGCAACACGATTCACCTCAGCGTGGCCACCACCGCGGCTGGTGCTGTTGATAGTGTTTACAGGTCTTATCCCGCCGGCCAGACCACCATCACCCTGCCCATCGCCTCCGGGCTGCGAGTCGGCATGGGGCTGACCGGCACCGGCATCCGCGTCGGCACCACCATCACCGGCATCACCTTCGACAATGTGGCCAACGATTACAAAATCACGCTCAGCACGCCGATCAACAGCGCCTATGACGGCTCCGCGCTGGTTGCCACCCCCCTGGCCACCGTCAATTACCGCACGGTCGGCACCACCAACGCGGGCGCCACCACGGTTCAATTCCAGGATGTCACCGGTCTTACCGTCGGCACCATCATCAACCGGGGCGCCGCAGCCACGGACGGATTTGCCGCCGGCACCTACATCACCGGTGTGAATTACGCCAACAACACCGTGACGATTTCCCAGCCCACCACGGCGTCGTTCGGTGCCGTGGACAACGTGCAGGTGCAGAAATCCATGCACTTCAGCGAGGGCCGCATCTACGCCGCCGAGGGCGGGACCGTCAATCTCAACATGCGCGTCTATGACAACAACGCCGGTTTCTCCCTCATCAACAGCACCTCCGCCCTCAGCAAGGTCGGACGCGGTGAGGTCAATCTGCGCGGCTCACGCGCCGGCGGCAGCAGCCTGGACGGCGGCATCAACCTCTTGGGCGGCAACCTCATCTTCGACTACCGGGACACCCTCCCCGCCGTCGATCCCGGCGACCCTGGCGGCGAAAATCCCAACCCCGAGGACCCGACCCCCCCGACCCCCCCAGCGACGTGGAACTCGATGAGTTCACGCGTGACTTTTCCCGCATCAGCCAAGGCAGCGCCAACGCCCCCCACCAGCTCACCCTGGCCGGCGGCACGCTCATCATGATGGACGCCGATGGTGGCAACCCCTTTGGCGGCAACATCACGGAAAGCGCCCGCGGCACCCTCAACATCCGCGCGGGCGCCTCCGGCATCTCCCTGCTCGCCGGCAACCTCAGCTCCCTCACCCTCAACCTGGGCTACCACAACCCGTTCAGCTCCTCCGCCACTTACCGAAATGAGCAGGGCGAGTTGGAGTTTGACGCGGACTCCCGCTGGTACTGGCGCGCCCCGGACCGCTACGCCGGCGGCACCCTCCACCTCAATCACCAAAATCTGGAGGACCCCAATGCTGATCCCGAGGACCCCGTCCTCGGCGGCCGCGGCCTGATCTATTACAGCCAGGGCGCCCCTGAGTCCGCCAACCGTTACGGCACCCTCGGCTACGGCGCCATCATCCCCTACGCCACGGTCAGCTTCGAGCTTCCCGACCAGGGCTCGGTGGTGGACTTCGCCTCCTTCGCCAAGCAGGAGTTCTTCTCCGGCAATAACATCGAAAAACGCACCCTGTTCGCGGACGCCTCCGGCATCCGCTCCCTCGGCTCGCTTTACGACACCGTGCCCAACATCGCCAACTGGAGCAGTCGTGTTGATTTCACCGATCCCGGTTACTTCCGCGACACGCAGTATTTCAGCATCCAGGGCAGCAAGTACTCCGGCACCCTCACCACCAACTCGGGCGGTGATTTCCGCGGCGCGCGCAGCATCGCTTTCTTCTCCAATGCCGCTGGTGACAACGTGCTCAACCTGGGCACCGCCCGTCTCGCGCTGGGCACCTTCGGCCCCGATAATCCCGCCAACCCCGGTGTCACCGCCGTCGAGGACGGCGGCGCCATCCTCATCTCCAACACCGTCACCCGCATTGTGGACGGCAACACCGTCACTCCGGTCGTGCGCAACCAGGTGATCACTGGCGGCAGCCTCACCTCCGCCACCGCCAGCACGTACTTCTCCGCCGGCACCATGGTCGGCCCTTACACCTTTGAGGACAAAGCCGCCGCCACCTCGACCGACCTCATCATTCACAACTACAACTTCAGCAACACCGATCTGGCCAACAACAAGAATCGCCACGTGACCATCGAGTCGCCGATTGTGAACTTCCAGCCCGGCACCCCGCTCAACCTCGTCCTCTCCGGTCCGGGCACCACCCGTCTCACCAACAACGGCAACACTTACACGGGCGCCACTTACGTCAATCAGGGCACCCTTTGGCTGCAAAGCACCGCCGCCCTCGGGGACAACGCCTCCTCCGGCAGGCTCTATCTCAACGGCGGCACCATCGAGTGGGCCAGCACCACCCCTGCCTCCCGCGATACCTCCCCCCTCTCGCTCACCCTGTCCAGCTCCCGTTCCATCGTGCTCGGTGGCAATGGCGGTTACATCAAAACCTCCGCTCCCGGCACCGTGCTCACCTTTGGCGGTGTCGTCCGCGCCGAGGACTACTTGATCCCCGTCCAGCTCCTTGAGCATCAAATGATCGATAACATCGGCGTCGGGGATCTCGTCAAAACCGGCCCCGGCCGCATGATCCTCACCAACAGCACCCCCATTCCCGCCTATCCCAGCACCAATGCCGGGATGACGCATGCGCAGTGGGTCACGCACTGGGAGAACTACTACAACACCATCGCCTGGAACGCTTATTATGGCATCACCGAAGTGCTCGGCGGCGCCCTTGAGCTGCATATCAGCCATCCTAACTCCGGCATCTTGGGCAGCCACTACAACCACCTCGACGGCACCCGCATCGCCTCGGGCGGCCGCCTCGACCTGCAAATTACCGGCGGCGTGGCCAACGGCACCCAAGAATGGTTTGACCTTGCCGGCGGCACCCTCGGCACCACCGCCGCCCATCTCGCCGGCCGCCTTGACGGCGTCATCCGCTTCTCCGCCGACAGTACCATTAACATCACCCAGGGCTCTCTCTCCCTCAATGAGAACGCGGGCTTCATCGAAGGCACGGGCAAAATGACCAAAACCGGCGCCGGCACTCTCTACCTGTACGAAAACAATGCCACCTTTAGCGGAGACATCGAGATCAACAAAGGTGCGATCATTGGCGCCTCCCAGGGCCTGCCCTTCGGCGCCGGCGATCAGATTTGGCTCGGCGACAGCAGCGCCGCCGCTGATGGCAATGCCGGCCTCTTCTTGCAGGCCCGCGCCGCCGCCGGCCAGAGCTACAAGGCCAGTTATGAGGTCGCCCAGGACATCATTGTCCGCGCCGAGGGTGGCCTCACCCAGCAGGACAAGGTCATTGGGGTGATCAACACCGGCACCGCCAGCATCGTCGGCGGCGCTCAAAACGACCGCTATCTCTTCAGCGGCGGCATTCAGCTCAACGACAACCTGATTCTCCGCTACACGGATGACGCCATCAACACCGCCCTCGTCAACGTCACAACTGGCGCCAACGTCGGCTTGCGCGGCGGCCGCCGCAGCATCGCGCTTGCCGGCAATCTATCCGGTCTCGGCAACATCCAGACCGAAGTGGTGCAAAACGGCGGCACGGTGAATGGGGCTGATCCCGACCAGATCATCACCTTCGAACTGGGCGGCGACAACAACGCCTGGACGGGCGGCATCCGCCTGGGCAACCGCACGGTGGTGGACAACGACCGCCAGCACGTTCTGCGCATCATGTCCAACAGCTCCACCAATTCCAACAACCGGGTGACGCTCGACTACAACGCCATCCTGCAAGTTGGCGGCGGCACCGTCACCATTGGATCGCTCATGGTGGGCGATCCCACGGGCAGCGCCAGCACCAATCAAGTGTTCGTGGAGAACGCGGCCAGCTCGCCCGGCACCCTCGTCGTCAACCAGAAGGTGAACGAAACCTGGGATGTCATCTTCCGCGATGGCACCACCCCGACCGGGTATTATGATTTCGACACCGCGGCTCCCAACGCCGTGCTCAACTTGGTCAAAACCGGGTCCGCGATCGCGACGATGACGCAGGCCAACACCTACACCGGCTACACCCATGTCGGCATGGCTGGCGGACCGAGTGGCGGCACGCTCCGCCTGGCGTCCGGCGGATCGATTGTGACCACCAGCCCGCTCACTGTGTTTGCCGGCACCTTCGAGCTTTCCGGAGTCAATCAAGTCCTGACGCAGGTGCTGACCCTCGGGGGCGGTGCTGCCGGCACCAAGGCGTCGGTCAAGACCAACAGCAACACGCTGACCTTGAACAACAACGTGGTCTATGATGCCACCAACAACCCGGCCGGCGCGGAGATCACCGGCAATGTCAGCTTGAACAACGCCACCCGCACCTTCACGGTGGCGGACAGCCTCGGCGCCGCCATTGACCTCAGCGTCGGCGCGGTGCTCAGCGGCGCCAACGGGTCAGTCGGCCTCATCAAGGCCGGAGCGGGCACCATGTCGCTCAGCGGGGCCAGCACCTATGCTGGCGGCACCACGATCAACGGGGGCACCTTGCTGGCGATGAACAGCCTAAATTCCGCCACCGGCAGCGGCGCGGTGACGGTCCAGCCTGGAGCGACTCTGGGTGGCATCGGCACCATCAGTGGTGATGTCAACTTCAACGGCAGCGGCATTGGCAGCGAAGCCTTTCTGGTGCCAGGATCGCCCACCATCAGCAGCGGCATCGAAGTGCTCACGTTGAGCGGCGCGGTCAGCTTGAACGACTTCACGATCGTTGATTTCTACCTTGGCGAGACCGGCTGGACCAAACTCTTTGCCGGCACCCTCAATGTCAGCTCCGGCACCAAGTTCCGCATCAATCTCAATAGCGGTTATGTCCCGAGCGCCGGTGCCAGCTTCGACCTCATCGACTGGGGCGGTGTTTCAGGCGACGCCGATTGGGCTGATAATCTGATCCTGCCGTCCCTGCCGTCGCCCGGCACCCTCAGTTGGCTTACCAACCAATTCACCAGCCAGGGGATTCTTGCCGTGTCCGGCACGGCCACCCAGGTCGCCATCACCACCCAGCCGAAGCCGGTCACGGCGGATCCGGGCGTGCCGTCTCCTGCCATGTTCGTGGAGCTTTCCGGCACGGCGCCTTGGCTGTTGCAATGGCAGCGGGAAACCAGCCCGGGGGTCTGGCAGAACGTCCCCGGTGCCACCGGGCTCAGTTTCTCCCTGCCATATCCGCTTGAGGCTGATGAGGGCAACTATCGTGTCAGGGTCACCAACGGCTTCGATCCAGTCGAGAGTGTGCCCGCTTTCCTCACCGTCAATGACACGCCCTCCGTTCTCGCTTTCACCCGGGATCCGGCGGGCAATGTGAACCCTGGGCAGAGCGTCGTCTTCACGGTTGAGGCGACGATCAACGCCACGGATTACGAATGGCGCCTCAACGGCCAGCCCATCATTGGCGCGCCCAACGCTCCCGAGTATGTGATTGAAAGCGTCACGCAGGCCCACGAGGGTGAGTACACCGTTCGGGTCAGCAACGCTTCCGGCGGAAATCTCAGCGCCCCCCTGCTCTTGGTGGTCAACGACAGCGTGGTCATCACCGCCAATCCGCAGAACCAGTACGGCATCGAAGGCAGTGTGGTGACCTTCTCCGTCACCGCCACCGGAGCTGCGCCAATCAGCTATCAATGGCAGTTCAGACCGGCCAGCGGCGGCTCTTTCACCAATGTGACGGACGCCACCGGCAGCAGCCTGAATCGCACGGTCTCCACCACCACCGAAGGTTCGTACCGGGTCGTCGTCACGAACCCGCTCGGCCCTGTCACTAGCTCTGCTGCGACGCTCCAATTGGTTGGGCCGGAAGTTAACATCGTCAACCATCCGCAGCACGCCATCCTTGTCGTTGGTCAACCGCTCGTCCTGAACTGCCTGGCCACCGGGGCGCAGCCGCTCAAGTACCAGTGGCGCCGCAACGGCGCAAATATCAGCGGCGCGACGCAGCCCACCTACTCCGTGCCGGCGGCCGCCGTCTCGCACGGCGGGGTCTATACCTGTCTCGTCCGCAACTCCTTCGGCGGGGTTTCCTACAGTGCACCGAGCGGCGAGGCGCGTGTGGCGGTCGTCAACACCACGCCGCGGACGCTGACCCTCAAAGAAGGCGTCACGGCCTCATTCAGCATCTCGGCTGGCGGCCCGGTGAAGTATCAGTGGTATTTCTTTGATCTACCGGAAGACGGCAGCGGTCCGCAGGATCCGCCATTCGGTGATTACACGGAAGTAACCGGCGCGACCTCGAGTGTTTACAAGCACACTGGAATTGTGACCACGGATTACGGCCTCTTTTACTGCAAGGTCAGCTTGGTGGATGCCGGAGACAATGTGCTCGGCAGCCTGGAAGGCGGAGTCAACAAGCTCATCGTTTACAATCACCCCCCCGAACTGTTGGCCTTCGATTTGCCAGAAACGGTGATCAGCGAGGAATACGGTGAGAATGACGGCAGCGGCTTCATCAGCTTCCAGGTGCCGTTTGACGATGATCCGACCAAAGCGCCCATCAGCTTTACCGCCAAAGGCCTCCCACCCGGTTTGAAGATCGACAACCAGGGCCGCATCTATGGCCGCGCCACCGCTTCCAAGCAACCGGCGGTCTACACGGTGACCATCACCGCGAAGAACGGCTCCGGATCCTCCGCGCCTGCGGTCGAGGATCTGATGGTGTACCTGCTGAACGGCAACTTGGTTGGCGTTTTCACCGGGCCGGTGAATCCGAATCTGGCGCTCAATGGCGACCTGGGCGGCAAGCTTGATTTCACCAGCACCGTCAAGGGCTCCGCCAGCGGCAAATTGCAGTTGGGCACGACCAAATACAGCTTCAAGACGTCGCTCAACACCGATGTCGATGAGCAGGGTTTTGCTGGAATCTCCGTCGAGATCAAACGCAAAAACACCACGCCGCTGACCTTGGAGTTCACTCTGGATGCCGCCGCCAACCGCATCATCGACGGCTCGGTGACGGATGGCGGGACCACGACTCAGGTGGGCGGCTGGCGCAACACCTGGGTTAAGACCAACGACGTGCCGAAACCCGCCGCTTCCGTTGAAGGCTACTACACCTTCCAGATGGGAGTGCCTCCGGCGCTTCAGCATGTGCCCAACACGCCGCTGCCGCCGTCTGATCCGAAATGGCTCATCCCGCAAGGTTTCGGCTTCGGCTCATTCACGGTGAATGGCGCCACCGGCAAAGCCACCATCAAGGGCCGTCTGCCGGACGGCACCGCCTACACCAGCGCCACCTTCGTCGGCCCGCTCTATGACGACAACAACGACACCATTGCGGACAAGCGGGAATTGCTGCAGTTCAGCACTCTGTATGCGGCCAACATGCGCGGTTCCGCGCTTGGAGTGCTGAAAATCGTACCGGCGGTTGAAAACATCAACAACACCCTGGAGGGCGCTGTTAACTGGTGGCGTCCGGCCAGCCCTGCCGCCAGCATGCGGGTTTACAAAGCGGGCTTCGACGCCTTCGATCTGACGGTGGAGGGAAGCCGTTACGAGGATCCGAAGAAACTGGGCATCGTGCCGCCCATCGTCATGGACTTGGACCCCAACGCGGTCACCATGAATTCCAAGGTGTCCTTCTTCCACGCCAACGTGGAGGCTGCCCTGCCGCCTACCAACTTTGTGGACCTGCTGGTGAACGCGGCGAACAAGGCCATTGTGGCAGCGACAAGCGCCAACGAGCGCAAGACCTCGTTGAGCATCACCGCCAAAACGGGCGCGCTGAAGGGCAGCTTCACGCTGAAGGACACAAATCCGTTCCCGCCGAACCCGGCGAAACCAGCCACGATCACGCGCAAGGTGAGCTATCAGGGACTGATCGTGAAGACCGCAACAGCGTTCCACGGTGTGGGTTATTTCTTGCTGCCGCAGATGCCCACATCAACGTCGGAGGCGCCCTCCAAGACCCCGATGTTGAGCGGCCAGATGCTGTTCACCAAGGAGCCTTGATCAGCGGCGGTTGAGTTCCAAAAGAGCACGCGGGAGTGAATCTCGCGTGCTCTTTTTTATTTGTTCGTTTGGAAGACTGTAGCCGCAACCTGCGATGATCGCCTGCAAGCGTCCACAGGAAGTGCCGTCAGCGAGAGGCGGACGAGGCCAGTCATGAAACCCGCGCTGTTTTGCACCCTGTGGGCCTTGATCGATGGACGGCGCCGAGCGTTCCTCACCGCACCTGGCCTTTGGCGCGGATTTGCTCCAGCAGGGCGGTGAGTTCGGCGACCTTTTCCGGCTCCTCGGCATGGCGGTTGCGGCGCTGGCTGAGGTCGTCGGCCAGATTGTACAGTTCGCCGGCCTGGTCGTCCTCGGCATAGCCGTTGGCTTCGTTGTACCAGGGCGGGGCTTTGCTGTGGTAACCGCTGCGGGCGGCGATGAGCAGCCAGTCGCCACGGCGCACGGCATAGGCGTCCGCAAAGGTGTTGTGCACGATCTCGCGGCGCGGGCCGGGGCTTTGCGGATCCTTCCACAGCGGCAGCAGGTTGTGGCTGTCGTGGGCGCTGTCCGGTGGCACTTCGGCTTCGATGGCAGCGGCCAGCGTGGCCATGAGGTCCACCTGGCTGACCAGGGCATCGCAAACTTTGCCGGCGGGCACGATGCCCGGCCACTTGACCAGGAAGGGCACGCGATGACCGCCCTCGTAGATGTCGCGCTTCAAACCCCGCAGCGGGCCCATGCTGCGGTGGTTGAAGTTTTGGATGCGCGGGTAGGCGTAGGTCTCCGGGCCATTGTCGGCGGTGAAGATGACGATCGTGTTGTCGGCGAAGCCGTTGTCCGCCAGCGCCTGCAAGATGCGCCCGGCCATGGCGTCTGTCATCGTCATGAAGTCGCCGAAGCCGCCGGCCTGCGATTTGCCGGTGTAATCCTGCGTCGGCACGATGGGCGCGTGCGGGGAATTGAAAGGAGCATAAAGAAAAAACGGCGCCTCCTGTCCGCGCTGCTTGCCGATCCACTCAACCGCTTTGTCCGCCAGCTTCGGCACCACCGCGTAAAAGTCCCAGCCGGGCGCCATCGGACCGGGCCGCGCCTCCCAATTGCCCTCGGCGGTTTGCGGGGTGATGTTCAGCGGCTCCGTTGGCGCGGTGATGACGCGATCGTTTTCAAACCAGGCATAGGGCGGGAAGTTCGGCACGTCGTCGCCGAAGTAGTAATCGAAGCCATGCGAAAGCGGCCCGCCGGAGACCGGGCGCGACCAGTCGAAGGCGTCGGGCGCGTAGATGCGATTGCGGCCCTTGGCATCCATTTGGAGCTCGGCGTCCGGTTTTTGGATGTCGGTCCAGTTCCAGCCGAGGTGCCATTTGCCGACGCAGGCGGTGCGGTAGCCGCGGGTCTTGAGCAGCTCCGGCAGGGTCACCTCCGCCTCATCGAAGGAGGGTGGATCGAAGGAATTGACGATTTGGTGGAACTTGCGCCAGTGGAAGCGGCCGCTGAGCAGGGCGTAGCGGCTCGGTGTGCAGATGCCGGAGGAGCTGTGGGCGTCGGTGAAGCGCAGGCCTTCGCTGGCTAGGCGGTCCAGGTGCGGCGTCGGGATTTTCGACTCCGGATTCTGGCAGGCGAGGTCGCCATAGCCCATGTCGTCGGCGTAGAGGATGACGATGTTGGGCGGCTTGGCGGCGCTGGCGGGAGCGGTGAGGCAGGCGAGCAGGAGCAGGGCGGTCAGGAGGCGCATGGCAGGGTAACGCAGCGCGCAGCGGCGGCCTGTCAGCGGGTTGCCGGCGCGTCTTCCGCTTGCAAGCGCGGCGCGCCGGCGCTAGGCCGTGGGCATGAGTTCTTTGGTTACCCCCGGCACCGCCACCGCCACCGGCTTCAAGGAGTGGGCCTTTGTCTGCGACGCGCTGGCTCAGGGTGTGCAGACGCTGATCTTGCGCAAAGGCGGCATCCATGAGGGCCGCGGCGGTTTTGAGTTCAAGCACGACGCCTTTTTTCTGTTTCCGACCTGGTTCCACACCCAGGGCGAAAAGCTGCGCTGGGTGCCCGAGGCGGCGTCGCGGCCGGATTACAGCAGCGATCCCGGCTACGACCCGGAGGCGCTGGCGTTTCCGCCGGAGGAGTCGCGGCAAAGCGTGGACATCGACGCCTTCGCCACCCTGGAGCAGGTCTGGCACGTCACCGACTGGGATCAGGTGGCGGCGCTGGAGCCGCTGCATGTGTGGAACGAGGAGGTGGTGCGCGAGCGTTTCGTTTACGATGAGGAAAGCTGCCTGCACGCGGCCCTGTTGCGGGTCTGGCGGCTGCCGCGGCGCTGGACCTTTCCGTATGAGAAAAAGTATGGCGGCTGCCGCTCCTGGCTGACCCTGCCGGAGGCTGGCCTGGCCCTGCTGGCGGAGGCGGCGCCGGCGCTGGAGGACGCGGCCTGGCAGGCGGCCGCCGCACGGCTGCGCGCGGTGCTGGGGTGACGCAGGCTTTCAGATCGCCGCGATAAGGGATGGACAGCGCAGCAGCGCGCAGTTATTCTCGCGCGGCCAAAACCCCCCGAGGAGAGCATTATGGAAAACGATCCGCCCGCATCCATCCCGCCGCCGAGTCCGCCGGAAGTCCCAACCCCGCCGCCGCCAACCCCTTCGCTCGAACCACCTCCGGTACCCGCGGCTGAGCCGCCTCCGGTGCCGCCGCCAGCGGCGGAGCCTTCGGTCGCCGCCACCCAGGCGCAGGCAGCCCAGCAGGCCTTCAAGCAAGCCGCCGCTGAGACGGCAAACGAATTTGCCAACGAAAAAAACCTGGCGATGTTCTGCCATCTCGCGGCCATTGTCGGCGGCCTGGTTTTCAGTTGGACGGGCTTGCCGGTGGGCAACATCGTGGGTCCGCTGCTGATCTGGCTGTGGAAGAAGGACAGCATGCCGCTGGTCAACGAGCACGGCAAGGAGTCGCTCAACTTCCAGATCACTGTCAGCATTGCCATTGGCGCCTGTCTGGCCTTGTTCTTCCTGTTTCTGCCGCTGCTCCTGATCCCGTTGATTGGCATTGCCGCCCTGGTGCTGACCATTCTCGGCACCATCAAGGCCAGCAACGGCGTGCTCTATCGCTACCCGTTCGCCCTGCGGCTGATCAAGTAGCTCCGGCCGCCTAAACAAAAAAGCAGGGCAGCCACGCGGCTGCCCTGCTTGAAAGACGGGTTCTGGAGTGCGGCTGGATGGAGCGCCGCTGGGCGCTCTCCTGCCGCTGGATCTTACCAGCGGCCGCCGCCACCGCCACGATCACTGCGGTCACGGCCGCGACCACCGCCGCCACCGCCTCCGCCCTTGCCGCCGTAACCACCGCGACCACCACCGCCGCCGCCTCCTCCGCCACCACCGTAGGCGGGGCGTTCTTCGCGCGGACGCGCCTCATTGACGGCCAGCGGCCGGCCCATCCAGTCTTTGCCGTCCAGCTCGCGCGTGGCGGCTTCCATGCCCTCACGGGTGGCCATGCTGACAAAGCAGAAGCCGCGCGGACGACCGCTGTCGCGGTCCATGATCATGGCGACTTCGCTGACATCGCCGAACTGGCTGAACAGTTCGCGGATATCGAGTTCGGTGGCGTCGAAGGAAAGATTCCCGACATACATTTTGGTGTTGCTCATCTGATTCTATCTGTTTGCCGGAGGTCTGTTTTCTCGGAACCGGCCCCCGGTCGTCGGGGTGAATCAACACCAAATACTATGACTTAATGGATGACTGCCCTGGCTTGAAAAAGTTCCAGTGCTCCTGGCGTCGGCAGCATGGCGCAACCCGCCATCTAAATCAACCTGGATTTTTGAAAGCTTTTTAGAATCCTGACGGAAGCTTATGCCGGCACCGTGGAAGCCCGTCGCTCCAAGCAAGGCAGGCTGGTTGAGGGTGGCGGGGCATTCTTGATGAAATGAGCCACTGGCTTAATAACAAGACGGAGTCATTAAAAATGACAAAATTGGCACATTTGATGATTCGATGATCGACATCACGCAATGTACATGGTAAACACAAACACGATGTAACCGCGATGCGCGCCACGTCTGTAGCTTCAACAAGCTTCCCCCCCGCGCATCGGCACGGGAAGGCGGGATTTACCCTTTTGGAGATGCTGGTCGTGGTCACCATCATCGCCATCGTGGTGGGCATGACGGTTGGCGTCACCGGTGCCTTGCGTGGCAGCCGCGGCAGCACCGCCATTCAGCAGCTCGCGGCGGTCATCGATGAGGCACGCGCGAAGGCGTTGACGGGGGAAGGCGAGGTGGTGCTGGCTTTCGCCACGGACGCCGTGCCGGAGCAGCAGGCCGCCTTTCGCGCGGTGGTGATCTGCCGGGCGCCGCAGGCGGGTGCGCAGGCTGGCAAGTACAAGCCGGTGTCGGGCTGGTATTACCTGCCGGAGGGGTATGTGTTTGCGGTCTCGACCCCGGCGGACAATGACGCCGGAGTCAATGTGCTCAACGCGCCGGACGCGCGACTGCCGGTAGGTCTTCCAGGAAGCGGGCTTGAGGCCATTTTGCCCTGCATTGGATTTCGTGAGTTGGGAAAAGTCAGCCTGCCGCAGGACACCCGCGGCCGGCCGGTGCTGGTGGCCATCGCTGAAGGAACGGTGGAAGGCGCGCGCCCGCTGAGCCCGGCGGGTGACACGCACAGCCCGGAGCAGTGCCGCTGGCTGGCCGTGCAAAAAAACTCGGGCAACTCCCTCATTCTGCCATGAAGACGAACCCCGCCTCCACACCGCATCCCAGGCCCTCCGGTTTCAGCCTGGTGGAATCGATTCTCTCCGTCGGCATCGCCTCCTCCGCCTTGCTCGCCGTCATTGGTTTGCTCGCCGGCACCCTCGGTGGCGCGCGCGAGACCCGCAACGAAACCGTCGCCGGCATGCTGGCGCGGCAAATGCTGGCCGAAGCGCGCGACGAGGTTCAGCGCAGCACCGCGCCGGTGCTGCCACAGGTGAGCGTGCTGCTGGTGGACAGCGCCATGCAGCCGGTCGCCCACAGCCGCACGGATGGCGGGGTGACAGGAACTTTCAAGAGCGGTTCACCAAACCTGCGCGCCGCCTACTTCGCGCGTTCCGAGGTGGTGCAATCGGTCAAACAGCCAGGCATGCTGGAGGCGCAAATCACTGTGGAAGCGCCGGCTTCCGCTCCGGAGGGCAAACGCCATGTGCATCGTTATGTGTCGCTCATCAGCCCCTGATCCCGCCGCTCGAATCGCGCCGGTGAGAGGCGCCTGGCAGCGGCAGGACGGCCTGACGCTGGTGGAGTTGCTCACCAGTTTGATGGTGGCCGCGATCATCATGGTGGCGCTGCTGCAAAGCCTCACCTCCGCCTCCGACTCCTGGACCCGGCAAAGCAAGCACTTCTCCTCCCAGCGCGAGGGTCGTGTCGCCATCCGCATCCTCGTGGACGACCTCGCCGCGCTCGTCACCGTGCCGGAATGGGCGCGCGCCGCCGCTCCCACCGGCGGCACCGCGCCCAGCGGCGATGAAACCGAGCCCCCTCCGGACAACCGCACCGGATTCCTGCTGGAGAGCGCGGCAAGCGACCAGGATTCCGCCCGCCTGGCCTTCCTGCGCGCCACCGGGACGGATGAGCGCGACGATGATCACGCGCGCGGCGACCTGCGCTTGGTGATGTATGGCCTGGCGCTGACCTCGGATGGCGGTGCCAGCGGTTTGGCGCCGAACGCCAGCAGCCAGAAACTGGTGCGCCGCGTGCTCAGCGCCGCGGAGACCTTCCGCCGCCTGCAACTGCACCTGGAAACCGGCTCGCCCCTGGTGGTGGCCAGCGACTGGACGGCATTGGAAACGCTGCAGGACGAGCCGGGCGTGGCTGAGGTGGGTGTCGTCGCGCACGATGTGATCCGCTTTGACGCGAAGCCCTTTGCCGATTTGCTCGCGCCGAACCTTGTGCCCGCAGACGCGGGCTGGCAGCCGGCGAACTGGCTGGACCTGACCCTGCGTGTCACCAACCGCCAGACCGGCCAGCACCTGCAGACCCGCAACGACTGGCGCGGCGCGGGCGCGCGCGAGCAGGAATTGCACAATGGCACCCGCGAGGACTATCACGACGACCCTGAAGTGCGAACCTACTCCACCCGGCTGCGGCTCAGCAGCGCCACGCTGTGAAGCCCGCCTCCCGCCATTCTCCGCGCCCTTCCGCCTTCACCCTGGTGATGACGCTGTCCGTCCTCGCCGCCACCACCATCCTCGTCGTCGGCCTGTTTGCCATCGTCTCGCGCGAGCGCCAGGCCTCCTCCTCCTTTGACGCGGTCGAACAGGCGGATCTCGCCATCCAGGCCGGCCTGGAAAACGCCGGCGCCCTGCTCAAGGAGGCGCTGCAGGATGAAAACGGCCTCGTCATGGCCGTGCCCTCTGCCCCCTGGATCACAGCGGAGGATGTGGCTCGGGATAAGGACAAAGTGCTCGAAGACGAGGACGGCCGGCAGGCTCCAGCGCCGTTGATGGCTGTGAGGAGGGAGGAAAGTTCCGCCAGCCTCAATGGCTACGCATGGACTTACACCCCACTGGTCTCCGGTGTCCTCGGCTCGAAACCGCAGCAGGGCCGGACGGATCCCGTCTTGCAGGCGCTCAGTCAGGGCATTCGGCCGCAAATGCCGGGCTCGTATGTCGGTGGCCAGCCAACCTACAAACTCACCGCGGCGGAGTCTGACCTCAGCGAGGAGGAATTGTTAGCCCTGAAGCGGGCGGCGCAACGCACCGCCGCCACCGTTTCTCCCTGGCAGCGCACCACGCCCCAGCATTGGGTGGAGTTGACCATCAGTGACACCCCGCAGAGCACGGCGGCAGGGGATGAGGTCGCCGCCCGCTTCGCCTTCTACATTGAAGACCTGCAGGGCGATCTTCCGCTCTCCACTGCGGGCAATTTCAACCAGACCACCGGGTTGCATGAGCGCACCCCGTTTGCGCTTCCTTCGGCCCTCCCCGCCGGTTTGTCTGCCCGGGAGAAGGACCTGCTGCGCTGGTCAAACACGCAGGTGCCGGGGCTGAACCTGCGCCGCCTGGATATGTCTCTGCTGGCCGAAACCTCGCTGCACACCTTTTTTCAGCCGGCGGTGGATCCCAAACCCGGCAATCCGGATCTCGACGAGGTGCTCAACCGCATGCACCGGGTCTTGTTGAGGAGCCGCCACATGCAGTTTTCCCCGGAGAACTGGAGGGAAAAGCTCCTGCAACCTGATCCGCTGCTGGCGTGGTCGGGCTTGCAAACCGGCTCCTTGCAGGAAAGGGACGCCACCACCGGCTCCTTGGCGCACCCTGCCATGCGCCGGCTGGAGGAGCAAGGTGCCGCCGGTCTTCTCCCGTATGATGAGCTGGCCTTGATCCCGCCCGACCCGGCCATGAGCAACCTGTTCACGGCGGCATTGCCCGCGCGCAAACTCAACCTCAACCGGCTGCTCCACGACATCGAGACCGAGACCGAGGAGGAGCAGAGGCTGCAAAAAAACCGCGCCGCCGTGGATGAGATTGCCCAGCACATCCAGAATCACCTCCCGCATTTCGCCGGCGCCAACGCCTCCACCAGCAACGCCAATCAGGCCGGCCGCAAAGGCGGCTACCCGCTGCCCCTCGGCGGCAACCATCAGCAAAAAGCCCGCGCCTACTTGCAGTGCCTCGCCGCCGGCATCATCGACTACGCCGACACCGACTCCCTGCCCACCATGGACGGCGATCCCCTGCTCAAGCCGGAGGATGACACCGGCGGCAGTGAGGCCTGGGATGGCCACTATCCGCGCTACCGCGGCATTGATGCCTACCCGGTCGTCACCAAGCAATGGCAGCGTTACCGCCATGAGGGTCTGGAGTCAGCAGAGGGTTCAAGTTATTCGCTCTATTCAATCACCCACTACATCGAACTTTGGAACATGACCAATCAGGTCATCAGCGGGGAAGTTGCCGCCGCTTACGAAGCGAATGGTTATGTTCCCGCTGGCTTTCGGCAGTATGATTTGATGGAATGCTTGGAAGGCGGCGTTTCCGGGGCTACTATAGAGGCGAACGGCAAGCCTCAAAAGGAACAGCTGCCCGATCTTCGTCGCAAGGGCCAAAAACTTGAGGGTTGGTGGCATCAGCCGATCCGAATGGATGATCCCAGCGCTCAGGATGCTGACCAGCGCAGCGCTCCATTTATCATTCGTGGAGCACAGCAGCCAATTTTCAAGCCAATGCAACCCAATGAAGTGCGTGTTATCGCATTCAGCCCGGTTGTATATCGTTTTAATATTGGCCTATCTGGTGGCGATGGAACTAGTTTGGACTTCGTTCCTGTTGCCAGAGCAGAATCTCCACATGCCAACATAGGCCCAAACCCGCACCCCGAACTAAGCAGTCGTTATCGAGTTTCCTTTAAGCCATCGGGAGCCAGCGGATTCATGATCGTGGATCAGCCGCTGAGACAAGTAGACCGCATTCAGCGAAGAGTGGTTTATTCGGAAAATGCCAATGCAGTAAACAGACAGCATTTCAATTTCAACATGCCGGGCATGTCATACGCAAATACCAAGCTAAGCACGCGCCTGTACTATAATAATTTGGGTGACCCTCGCGGAGCTTTTTTCGTCAACTTCCATCAGGATTATATAAATTATGAAGATGGATCCAGTCCGTGGGCGCGCGCCTATCGTCATGACCAGAAAGCAAAATTTTTTGGTCAAAACAGAACTTATCTTTGGCCTGATGGTGGCCACATCAACCGAGGGCCAAAAAACAGCGTCATTTCGCGTTCAACTAATCCCGATGATAAGTCACTTGTGCCCTCCTGGAATTCCGCAAAGACAGCTAACTTGGCAGAGCGGCAAAAATTCGTGCAGCAACTCTCAAATTCAGGACGGTTTTTTAGCGTTACGGAGATTGGCCATGTTTTTGATCCCATCATGTGGGATCCAAATGGCGGAGCGGAGGGTGTTGCCTCGGGCGACCCCCTGAATAACATGTACCGGGAATTCGCCAATCTCCGCACGGGCACCAATGCCACCCCCTCCGACAAGTTCTGCGGCGGCAACACCCTGCGCATCGGCCGCCCTGAGCACGAGCGGTTCCGGCCGGATTACGCGCTCCCCCCAGCCAGTGGCCGCCCCTTTCTGCGCAGTTTGAGCGCCACCGCCCTGCTGGACCTCTTCCATTGCGGCCAGCAGCGCGCGGGCTGGCACACGAACCCGCTCAGCCCGGAGGAAATCACTCAACTCACGGGCGATCTCATTCGCATCCATGGCCACGTCAATTTGAACACCGCCAGCCGCGACACCCTGCGCGCCCTCGTCGCCGGCAGGCTGGAGCGGGACCCCCGTTTGCGGCGCAAGCCGCCGAACAAAAATGCTGACAACGAGGATGACATCGCCGCGGCTCCCAGCGCCAACGACAGCGTCCTGCATCCGCCCTCAAGCGTTTACAACGCCGCCCAGGCGGACTTGCTGGCGGAGCTGATCATCCGCCACCGTCCCTACATCACGCCCGCCGAGCTGCCGGAGAAAGTCCTGGTGCCCACCAGCACGGAGTTGCTTCAGCGCCCCTACTCCAAGGAGATGCCCGCGATCAGCAACCAGCCCGGCATCATCCTGGAGGAGGGCCAGCCCGTCTTCGGCGCCACTCGCCGTGAGACCGACCGTCTCATCGAACCGGAATGGAACGACGCCGCCGCCGAGGAGGCCTTTGCCCGCGTTTTCAACAATGCTACTGTGCGCAGCCGCAACTTCCGCGTCGTCGTCACCGGTCAGGCCCTGCGCCGCACCCGCAGCGGCGAGACCAAAGTCCTGGCCACTCGCAGCCGTTTGTACCACATCTTCATCCGCCCCATCCGCGACCCCGCCGGCAACCTCATCCGCCAGCAAACCGAGATCCTTTATGCGCGTACCCTCTGACCCTGCCGTAGGCGCGTTCGCCAGAACGCGGTCCCTGCATCCCCGCCGCGCCTTGCGGCTGGTTTTCTGCGTTTTGCTCTTCGCTCTCTGCTTTCCCGCGCTCGCCCAGCAGTCCACTGCCCCCAAGGATTATAGCCTCCTCGGCTACCTCCGTTTCGTCAACGCCACCGGCCACGATGGCAAGCTGCACGTCACCCTCGACGGAGAAGACATCAATCCGGACGGTTATGCGGATGGTTTCGCCACCGGCTCGGTCGGCTTCATCCCAAAAACCTGCCAGATCGAAATGCGGCATGACACGCTCGGGGAGGCCAAACTCTCCGTCACCCTCAAGCCCGGCGAGGTCGCCTCCGTCATCGCCCTGCCGGTCATCCGTTCCAAGGACAACAAGGGCCCCGCCAAGGGAGACAAGGCCGAGACCCCAAAAATCGAGCTGGGCAGCCACGTCATTTCCAGTCCAGGCTACGTCCGCGGCGGCGAGGTCACCGTCACCGTCCTGCAGGCCACTGTCGCCGAAAAGCTGGAGGTCAAAATCGGCAGCCTTCCGCTCACTTGCCCAAAGCTGGACCCCGCCACTGTCAGCCTTGGCAAGGGCATGGGCGAGGTCGTCCCGGTCAGTCTGGGCGAGCAAAAATTGCTCAGCCTCAACTTTGTGGATCCCTCCGACCGCGTCGTCATCCTTTTCACCAACAAAGACGGCGTGCTCAAGAACATCACCCTCAACAACGAGGTCTTCTGACCGGGACCTCCGCCACCCATGAACGCTTGCCCTGTCCGTCCCCTGCTCTTTGCGCTTTGCGCTCTGCTTTTCGCGCTTGGCCAGTTTGACGCTCCCGCCGCGGACAAAAAAAAGCCTGCTGCGGACAAAAAAGCGGAGGCCGCGCCGGGTTATCTCCTCTACGCCAACACCGTTGCGGAAAAAGGCTGGTCCTTCTTTGTGCTCGACGGCGAGGACATCAGGCCCGCCGGCATTGAGCCCGGCTTCCGCTCTAGTTGGGTCAGTTACCCCGCCGGTCCGCGCCAGTTGCAGTTTGAGCACCAGCCCCTCGGCCTTGTCGATCTCGAGGCGGACCTGCGGTCGGGAGCCCTGCACGCCTTCATCGCCTACTCGGGCACCGAGCCCCAAACCGAGCGCGGCCGCCCGCCGCGGCCGGTCCTGGCTGTCATGGAACTGCGCTGCGATCTCATCATCCCGGCGGACAAGCGGCGGGCCAACAGCCTGGTGCTGCTCAACCTCACCCCCGCCCCCAGCCTGCGCGTGCGCGTCAATGACGAAACCCACGAAGCCGTCCGCCTCAAGGCCGCCGCGGTCAAAATCCCCAAACGGGGCGGCCTGCTGGAACTGGCCGCGCTGCCCAGCCCGGGCCTGGTGCCGGGCCCGCAGTCGTCGGGACCAGACAGCGCTCCCGCCGTCACAAGCGGCAGCGGAGCCGCCGAGGCGCCGCTGTGCCGGCTGGAGCTGGCCTTCGAGGACCCGGGCACGCGTTTTGTGGTGTTTTACACCGACGCTCAAAACGGGGTCAAAAGCCTGCTTTTTGATGACATCGGCATGTACCCGGAGGGCGGCGGCGATCAGTGATCAGTGGCCCATGCCATCCTTTCCCGCACTTCTGCGCTCTGCTCATTCAACCAAATCGTCACTTTTCCCGCCTTGCGGACGCGCGCTTTTCTGGTAAAGACAAAGTAAATACACCTTAAATTCTCCGCGCCACCATCTCATGTTGACGCAACGCCTCCGTCATTCTTGGCGCGAACCCTGCTCATTGATCCTGCTCCCTTAATCATTCGCACTTATTCTCAGTACATGAACACGCCAAGCGATTTCAATTCAGCCGCAATCAACATTTTTGCTATCAGTAGTTGCATCAAATCCATTGCCAGAAGCTTTTGGTTTGTTTTGGGAGCGTGCTTTTTGCTAAACGCGAGCGGTTTGATGGGGCAGACTCAAATTGCAAAATGGACCTTTGAGGTCTCGGCGCCTACAACAGGCGGACCGTTGAGCCCGGAAGAGGGTACCGGAACCGCCACCTCCAACACCGGAGGTACATTTTCGACCCCGGCGGGCTGGGGTTCTGCTAGATCTTGGAGTTCGACTCACTATAATGTCGGTGAGTATTTTCAATTTGTAACTAGTTCCACGGGTTTACAGGGCTTGAGCGTTTCCTGGCAGCAGACAGGAAGCAATACAGGACCGAAGAACTTCGACCTTGCCTACAGCCTCAATGGAACAGATTTCACGCAGTTTGGCACCTATCTAGTTACTAACGATGGGTGGAATGCCAGCGAAACTCCAGTTGCAAGCTCGAAGTATTTTGACCTAAGCAGTGTTACGACTATTGATAATGCCGCTACCGTCTATTTCAGACTCAGAGTTATGGATACTGTGTCGATTGGTGATGGGACTGTCGCGTTGGGGGGAACGGGCAGGATAGACAACTTTACTGTGATGGCGGCAAGCTCTGCGTCAGGCACCCCAACCATCACCAGCCCCGCAGACAGTGAGACGGCGGTTTTCACCACCACTTACGGCACGGCCTCGAACGTGCAGACGTTTCCGGTCGCGGGCAGCAGCCTGACCGCCGCCATCACCGCCACCGCACCCGCCGGTTTTGAGGTGTCCAGCAACGGAACCTCCTGGGACTCCACCGCCACCTTCACGCCCACCTCGGGAGCCGTTTCAGGCGCGACGCTGAGTATGCGGCTGGCCGCGACGGCGCCCGTGGCGGGCACCTACAACGATGTTGACATCACCCTGGCCAGCGCCGGCGCCGGCACCGTCACCCTGACCACGCCCGTCGGCGGCAACTCTGTCTCGCCCGCAACCCTCGAAGTCACCGCCAGCGATGTGGTCAAGCCGTTTGGGGACACGCTGGCTGAAGTCAATCCTGGCTCCACTGCCTTCACCTCGACCGGTTTGGTCAATGCCGAGACCATCGGCTCCGTTACCATCACCTATCTGGACGGCTTCGAGGCTGCGGATGCAGCCATGGTTTACACGGACGCGGCGGTGCCTAGCGCCGCCACGGGCGACAGCTTCACCGCAGGCAACTACACCATTACCTATGTGCCGGGTGATCTGACGGTGACGAACGATCCCATCGTGCAAATCTCCGGCTCGCTCACCGCCATGACGTCGGTTTATGGCATCGCCTCCGCCGCGCAGTCCTTCACCGTGTCCGGCACCAGCTTGACGGCGGACTTGGTGGTCACCGCGCCTACGGGCTACCAAGTGTCCGCGAGCGTGGACTCGGGCTTCGCGGCGGCGGTGGCCTTGACACCCGTCTCCGGCACCGTGAGCACGACGACGCTCTATGTGCGCTTGCGCGCGGACATTCCGACGGGCGCCGTGGCCGCTGGCAATGTGACGGCGGAGAGCACGGATGCGGTCACCCAAAATCTGCCGGTGCCTGCCGGCACGGTGACTGCCAAGGCGCTCACCATCACCGGTCTCACCGGCGATGACAAAATCTACGACCGCACCACGGATGGCAGCTTCACCGGCACCCCGGTGCTCAACGGTGTGGTGGCTGGTGATGAGGCGGACGTGGAACTGGATGATGACACGCTGACGGCCACTTTTGCCCAGGCCGCCGCTGGCACCGGTCTTAATCTGGCGCTGACGGGTTTTGCCCTCAGTGGAACGAAGGCGGGCAACTACAGTGTGACGCAGCCGGTGCTCACCGCGGACATCGATCCCAAGCAACTGACGCTGCTCAACCCGGCGGTGGTCAACCGAGCCTTCAACGGCGGCACGGCGGCGACGATCACGGGCACTCTCGACGGCGTCATCGATCCCGACGTGGTGACTTTCACCGGCACCGGCATCTTTGACAATGCCGGCCCCGGCGCGCCCATCGCAGTCACGGCGGGGATTGTCCTGACGGGTGCTGACGCTGGCAATTACACGATGGCGCAGCCTACAGGGTTGAGCGGCCGCATCATGGGATCGGCCACCGGCGCCACGATCGCGCAGTGGTTGTTTAATGGCGACAGCGCCACCACGGTGCCGGGCGGTTTTCCTTCTCCCACCACAACCGTTGGCACGGGGACAGCGGCGCTGGTGGGTGGAACGACGGCAACTTTCGTGTCGGGTATTGCCAATGGAGGCAGCTCCGACCTCACAGCGGGCTCGCCGCCAAACTACGGTTGGAACATCGCGACCTTCGCCGCGCAAGGAGCGGATAACAAAACCAGGGGCATCCAGTTCAACGTGTCCACCGCAGGCAGCCAGGGCATTCAGATGCGCTACGATTTGCGAGCCAGCAACACCGGGTCGCGCTTCGTTCAAGTGCAGTACACGCTGAATGGCACGGACTGGATTGATTTTGGCGCCGCCCAAGCCGTAGCCACTGCGGGCGAGACTTGGTTCAACGGCAACAACATCGATTTCACCTCCATCTCGGGTGCGGACAACAACCCCAACTTCGGTGTGCGCATCCTGGCGGCTTTCGATCCAGAGGGATCGGGTTATGCGACGGCTAATACCGGAAGCACCTATGGACCTGCGGGAACGTGGCGCTTTGACAGGGTGGAGTTCACCGGCAATCCGCCCTTCCATTTCGTCAGCAGCACGCCCGCGCACGGCACGACGAATGCAGCGCCCAGCAGCGCCATCCAACTGACATTTACCCGGCCCGCACTGCTCACGGAAAATGCGGTGACCCTTGTGGATGAGGACAGCAACGACATCGCCTTTACCGGCCTTCCCGTCACGGAGGCGGCTAGCGTCGTGATACTGACGCCGGTGAGCCCGCTGCCCTATGGCAAGAACATCACGGTGACTCTGGTCAGGGATGAAATCACTTCGGGAGTGGACACGCTGGAGTCCACCACCGCCACCATCCCGGTGACCTTCACCACCGAAGCCGCCGTCACCCCCGTGGTGGAGGTGACGCCCGCCTCCGTGGAGGTGCCCATCAACACCATTGCCACCCTCACAGCCAATGTGACCGCTGGCTCCGCGCCCGTGGCCCTCCAGTGGTATGAGGGGGACGCCAGCAACTTCGGTGCGGCCGTTTTGCTGGATGGCGAGACCGGTGCCACGCTGGAGGTGAGCAACCCCACCGTGGACACTCGCTCCTTCTTCGTGCGGGCGACGAGTGCCGCGAACGAGTCCGTCAACAGCAATACCGTCGCGGTTTCCTTCTCCAACGTTGTCCTCGTCACCGGCACGACCCCGGCGAATGGGGCGACGGTGGTGCTGCCAGACTCGACCATCACGGTGACCTTCAGCAAGCCGGTGAAGATTCAGGCGGGCGGCATTTCCATCGACCCGGCTGTGCCGTTCACGATGAGTCCCGGCTTTGACGACAGCGCGTTCCACACGACGTTCGTGCTGACACCGACCAGTCTTCTGACGACAAGCACGACCTACACCGTCACCGTGGACAATGACAAAGTGACGGATGAGGACGTGGCCGGCATGACGGCGGATTATGTGTTCCACTTCACTACCTTGGTGCCGGTGCAGATCACCGAGGACCCGCAACTGGTCACGGTCAATGCCGGCCAGAACGCCATGTTCAACGTCATCGTCAGTGGTGATGGTCCGTACAGCTTCGATTGGCGTCGCAATGATGTCAGCCTCGGCGCTCCGAACAGCGATACCCTGATCCTCAACTCGGTGAGCAACGCCAATGAGGGTGACTACACCGTGCTCGTCACCGGTCCGGGCGCCGGCAACTTTGATTTGAGTGAACCTGCCGCCCTCAATGTCATCAGCGCGGACGATCCCGTCACCCTCACTGGCACCAGTTACACCGAGGACTTCAACAGCATCGGCAGCGGTCTGCCTGCCGGTTGGTCCGTGCGCACCGGGGCCGACGCCACCGCACTCGGAACCAGCGCGACGTTTTTGGCCGCACCGACGGCATCGACCGGATCTTGGGGATCGACGGCGGGGAACTTCCGCAACTCCGCCTCCGCTACAGCGCTGCCGAGTTCGGCAGACAACGACACCCAACTCGCCGCCAGCAATCGTGCCCTCGGCATGCGGCAGACCGGCTCTGTCGGCGATCCCGGTGCCTCCTTCAACTTCGCCCTCAACTCCACCGGCAAAGTCGTCACCGGCCTCAGCTTTGCGGCGCAGATGCTGAGCGTGCAGACCCGCTCCACCATCTGGAGTGTGCAGGTCGGCGTGGGCGTGGAGCCCTCCTCCTGGCAGACCATCACCACCTACAATGATCCCGGCACCTTCGGCTCCACGCCGATTGTGATTAATGGCGCCCTGCTCGCCTCCCTGGCCGATCAGCCGCACGTCTGGATCCGCATCGTCGCCCTCAGCGGAAGCTCCGGCGGTGGTTCCCGCGACACCTTTGGCATCGACGATTTTGTCCTGACTTACGAGGACGACACCGACCCGATCTACTGGGATGCCAATGGCAACCTCGCCGGTTCCGGCGGTCCCTCGCCCGCCGGAATCTGGGGCGTGGGTGATTTCTGGAGCATCGACCCTGCCGGCAACGCTGTGCCCGGCGCCTGGGTGCCCGGCGGCAAGGCCGCCTTCTCCGCCGGCAGCGACGCCACGGGAGACTACATGATCACGCTCTCCGGCGCCCAGCAGGCTTCCGGCATCTTCTTTGAGGAGGGCAATGAGATCATCCTGGCGGGCGCCCCCCTTATCCTCAGCGGCCTGCCGCGCCTGGACGTGAGCGCTGATGTCGCCTACGCCGCCGCCATCGCCTCGGAGGTGCAAGGCAGCGTCGGCCTAATCAAGACCGGTCCCGGCATTCTCGCGTTGTTGAATCCCGCCAACAGTTTCAGCGGCCTCGTCAGCATCAATGCCGGCGCCCTCGCCATCAGTTCCGATGGCGCCCTCGGAAACACCAACAACGACATTCAGCTCGGCGGTCTGCTTGGCATCATGAGCACCCTGAGCCTCAACGGTGACCGCGATTTCGCCGGTGCTGGCGGCGTCGTGCTGCTTGAGGACACGGCGCTCACCATCAACGGCAGCGTCAGCACTGCCGCCTTCTCGGTCGGTGCCTTTGTGGGCGACACTGGGGCCGTCACTTTCGCCGGTCCTGTCAACACCCTGGGGGATCTCTCTTTTGACTCGCCGGCCACCACGCCGCCGCCGGCCACGCTTGAGATCACCGGCCAGACCCTCACCGTCACCGACATCACCGTCGTCGATGCCGGCGCCACCGTCACGGTGGAGAACGAGATCATCGTGCCTTTGTCCACCGCCAACATCACGGTGGCCGCGGGCAGCAGCCTCACCCTGGAAGGCGCCATCAGCACCCCCAACTCGACCAGCAACAACAGCCTGCGCAAATTTGGCGGGGGCACCCTGCTCCTCCCCAATGCCAATCCAGCCCTGCATCGCGTCGCGCTTGGTGGCCAGGGCGCGGTTCCCACCCAAGGCGGCATTCTGCAAATTGATGACAAAGGCGCGCTCGGTGTCAGCCAGCCCTTCCTCAACTTCGGCACGCTCGAAATCATGACCGCCCTCACTGGCGCTGAAGCCCTGCCCAACGGCGTCTCCATCAGCGGCCGTTCGGGCAGTCCCGTCGTGTTCGCCGGGGAGGACCTCGACATCGCCGGCACCAACATCATCTATGGCACCGCCGACACCTCCGGCAACGTCGTCCGCCTCGAAGTCGGAAACCACACCCGCTTCACCGGCTCCTTTGTGAACACCGGCAGCATCGTGCCCGTGGACACCCTCAGCCTGGGCGGCACGGGCGTCGTGACCCTTGCCAGCCCGTCCTTCCCCTACGCTCTCCTCCTCTCGGACACCGTCACCGTCGAGTTTGACTCGGAAGCCCTCGCCGCCAGCGCCAGCGCCGCCACCGGGCTGAGCGTCGCCTTCGGCGCAACCTTCCACCCTGGCACTGACGGCGGCGCCCGCGTCATCGCGGTCAGCAAAAATTTCACCCTCGAGGCTGGCGGCACCATCGTCTTCGACATCACCGGCACTGGTGTCGGCCAGTTTGATGCCCTCAATCTCGTCACCAGCGGCGCCAGCCACAGCGCCGCCGGCGTCATCGAGGTCCGCTTCGGTGCCGGTTACACCCCGCAGGCCGGTCATCAGTTCCAGATCCTGCAATGGCAGACCGATGCCAATGTCACGGTCTCCGTTGAGAGCCTCCAACTGCCAGTGCTCACCGCGCCGCTGACATGGAACACAAGCATGTTTGAAGAGACCGGCCTCCTTTTCATCGACGGTCCAGGTGCTGGTCTCATCCCCAACATCATCGCCCAACCGCAATCGCAATCGGTAACCTCTGGGGATCTCGTCCTGTTCAGCGTCTTTGCCATTGGCGAGGCACCCCTCTCCTACCAGTGGTTTTATTATGACCAGCCCATCGCTGACGCCACCAGCAGCTCGATCTTCTTCAATGCCGGCGCTGGTAACGCCGGTTTGTACCGTGTGGTGGTCACCAACAACCACGGATCTGCGACCAGTGTCGCGGCGCAGTTGATCGTCGATGATTTGCCGCTGATCACCCAGCAGCCGCAAAACGTCATCGCGGCGGAAAACGATCCTGCCACGTTCGCGTTCAGTGCGGTCGGAACCATCACGCTCATTCAGTGGCAGTTTGACGGCGGCTCCGGTTTTGCGGATTTGACAGATGAAAACGGCGCCAGCCTGAACCTGACCGCAGGTGCCGCCACCTATGGCAGCTACCGCGTCATCCTCATCAATGAAAACGGTCAGGTCACCAGCTTTTCCGCCACCCTCACGGCGCCTTACAACGGACCGCCAACGCACGCGCCGGAGTGGAACTACAGCGGCGACCTGCCGCCCGGCCAGATCGGCCTGGCTTACAGTGTCACGCCGGACGTGAAGCCGGATGATCCGGCCAACAGCATCTTCCGCTCCGCTGAAAGCTTCAGCGCGACCGGCCTGCCGGCTGGCCTGACCATCAACAAGGTCACCGGAGAAATCTCCGGCATCCCTGCCGCCCTCAAGGCCACGCCCTACAACGTCAAAATCACCGCCCGCAACAAGTTCGGCTCGACGGTCCTGGCCACCCGCATCCTGATCAATCCGCTGCCGACCGGTGTCGCCGGGGTCTTCACGGGCACGGTCAGCCGCAGCGATCTGCTGGCGAACGTGCCAAATGAAGCCACCAACGGCCCGCTCGGCGGCCGCATCGACTTCACGGTCGCGGCCACCGGCAAGGTCAGCGGCAAGATCACCATCGGCGCCAAGGTCCTCGCCTTCCGCTCAGCGGTGACGATTGATCCGCTGGACGCCACCCAGGTCAAAATGACCGCCATCATCAAGCGCCCGAAACCGCCCAGCCTCGCGCTCACTGACATCGTCATCAACCTGACCATCACCGGCACCGGAGTCCTCGCGGATGCCAGCGTGACCGATGGTGTGGCGCCCGCTCCCGCCGTCATCGCAGGCTGGCGCAACCCCTGGAGCAAGATCAATCGCGCCGATGCGATCGCGGGTTACTACACGCTGAAGCTGGACCTGGTGCAGCCGGTCACGCCTTACACCAGCGCGGAAGCGCCCCTGGGCACCGGTTACCTGTCCTTCACGATCAGCCCCACCACCGGCAAGCTCACGCTGAAAGGCAAGCTGGCGGATGGCAGCAGCATCACCATGGCCACCTTCGCCGGTCCGGCGGGCCAGATGCTGATGTTCCGCACGCTCTATCCCGCCAGCGCGCGCGGTTCGCTGCTCGGCGCCATGGAGATCGAGGCCATGCCGGATCCGCTGCAAAACACCATCGACGGCGCTCTCGAATGGTGGCGCCCGGCCAACCTGGCGAAGTCGAACCGGCTCTACCGCGCTGGCTTCCCCGATGTGCTTGACCTGGACGCGACCGGCGGACGCTACGTCGCGCCGCCGAAAAACGTGCGGGTGCTCGGCTTGACCGATGCCGATGATGACGTCGAGGTTCTGTTCACCGAGGCGGGTGTCGAAATGGCCTTGCCTACGGTCACTCCAGACGGCATGACCGGCACGGTGGCGCTCAACAACAAGGTGGCGTTCTCGCCTGATCCACTGATCAACACCCGCAAGGCCAAGCTGACCTTCACCGCCAAGACCGGCGCCTTCAAAGCGACGATCGCGTTGTCTGAGGAGAATCCGCTGCTGCCGGGCTCGGGCAAGCTGGTCAAACGCACCGTTACCGGCCAGGGCCTCATTGTCGGTGCTGCGGGCGAGGGGTACTTCATCCTCAACCAGCTTCCCGCTGTGGTTGGTGACACGCCAGCCAACACGCCACAGTTAGGCGGCAAGGTGATGGTGCAGCCGGTGCCGCCGGTGCCTTGAGGCGCGCGCCAGATGATGTTCGGTGGAGGGCGGGATTGCATTCCCGCTCTCTTCTTTTCATGATGACGCCATGGAAGACCTGACCCAACGCATCACACCCGATCAACCGCTCGACCAGGGCGCCATTCGAACCGCCGCTGCCGCGCTGGTGGATCCCGCGTTGCCCGCGGCTGACAAAGCGGCGTTTCTGCGCGCCCTGGCTCAACGCGGAGAGCGGCCGGAGGAGATTGCCGGCTTCGTGGGTGAGTTTCTGACGCTGGCAGTCGATCCCGGTTTGGACCATGACAAGCTGTCCGGCCCCATGCTCGATGTGGTGGGCACCGGCGGTGACAAACTGAACCTCTTCAACGTCTCCACCACGGCCATGTTCATCCTGGCCGGCGGCGGTGTTTGCGTCACCAAGCACGGCAATCGCGGCGTCACCTCCAAGAGCGGCGGCGCCGACGTGCTGGAGGCGCTCGGCGTGCGCATCGACCTGCCGCCGGAGCGGGTGGCGCGCGGCATTGAGGAGAACGGCATCGGGTTCCTGTTCGCGCCGCTCTACCATCCGGCGTTCAAGGCGGTGGTCGAGGCGCGGCAGTTGCTGGCCAAAGAAGGCCAGCGCTCGATGTTCAACCTGCTCGGACCACTGCTGAATCCGGCGCGGCCCGACCACCAGCTTGTCGGTGTTTTCTCCGAGTCCTGGATCGAAGTGTTTGCCGATATCCTGCGCCGTCTCGGCCGCAAGGGCGCCTGGGTCGTGCATGGCCGCGCGGGTGAGGGCGATGATCTCGGCATGGACGAGCTTTCAACGCTGGGCGTCAACACGGTCTGCGAGGTGCGCGCCGATCAAATCATCCGCCGCTCGATTGATGCCGCTGCGCATGGTTTTGCCAAGGCTGAGCTCGGTGCGCTGAAGGGCGGCGATGCCCTGGAAAACGCCCGCATTTTAGAGGGCATCCTCGAAGGCACGGTGGACGGCCCGAAACGCGACCTCGCCGTGCTCAATGCCGCCGCGGGTTTTGTCATCACCGGCCTCGAGCCTGACCTGGAGAGCGGCAAACAGCGCGCCGAAGAGACCCTGGAGCGCGGCGCCGCCCACGCCAAGCTAAAAGCCATGCGCGACTGGGTCTGAATCGTTGCAGGACGGAATTTTATTCCCGCCCCGTTCAGCGTGTCCACCGAGTCATCTCGTCCAGTGGGAATTTCCCCGCGGCTTGGCACCTCCAGTCTTGCGCGCGGGCGATTCCTTTTCACCATCCCGCTTCTGCCCGAATCTCATGGAAAACGTCATCATCATTGGAACCGGCTGCGCGGGTTACACCGCCGCCATCTACACCGCCCGCGCCAGCCTCAATCCGCTGATCCTGTCCGGAAACCAGCCAGGCGGCCAGCTCACCACCACCACCGACGTTGAGAACTTTCCGGGCTTCCCGGAAGGCATCATGGGGCCGGACCTGATGATGCGCATGCAGCAGCAGGCGGAGCGTTTTGGTGCGCGCATCGAGTACGCGCTGGTCGCCGGTGTGGAAAAGGCGCCCGAAGGCCACTTCAACGTCACCACCGAGGACGGTACGGTGCGCCAAGCGCGCACTGTCATCGTCGCCACCGGCGCCTCCCCGCGCCACCTCGGCCTGCCCAATGAAAAAACCCTCATCGGCCACGGTTTGACGAGTTGCGCCACCTGCGACGGCGCGTTTTACCGCAACGTCCCCGTCGCCGTCATCGGCGGCGGTGACAGCGCCTGCGAGGAAGCCACCTTCCTCACCAAGTTCGCCTCCAAAGTGTTCCTCATCCACCGCCGCGACACCCTGCGCGCCTCCAAGATCATGGCCGACCGAGCCCTGGCCAACGAGAAAATCGAGCCGGTGTGGAACGCCACCGTCAGCGAGTACCTCACCGACGACCAAGGCGAGATGCGCGCCGTAAAACTGCAAAATCTCGTCACCGGAGAGGAATCCGAGTTGGAACTGAAATGCGTCTTCGTCGCCATCGGCCATGTGCCGAACGCCGCCTTCCTGAGCGGCCTCGTCGATACCGACGAAAACGGCTACATCCTGCAGACCCAGGGCACCCACACCAGGACACCGGGCTTGTTCGCCGCCGGTGACGTCGCGGACCACGTCTATCGCCAAGCCATCACCGCCGCCGGCCAAGGCTGCGCCGCCGCCTTGGAAGCGGAGCGCTACCTTGCCGGTCAGGGCGTGCATTGATTCCGGTTCAGGAGCACGGGCGCCCCCGCCCGTAGCAAGAGGCGTCCTCGCCTCTTGCCCGTTCCCCCACGCGCAGCGTCTCTTTTTTATCGAGTGGCTGCGCCATCCGATTCGGAGTCGAAGGCGGGGCGCCTTCGACTGCGGGTGAGGGCACCCGCGCTCCGTCGCTTGTTTCGGGCAATCAAGATGATTGCCCCACTTTAAACCGTGATCCGCCGGTTGCGCGCGGTGATGGGCCAAGTCTCCACCGCGCGTCCGTCGCGGATGACGACGGCCTCGCCGTGCAGCGCCACGGTGGGGCAGACGTGGCGCGGGATGCCGTGCAGGGCGTCGCCGATGCGGAAGCGTT
>CAZKMS010000004.1:0-75884 GCA_964553805.1 uncultured Verrucomicrobiaceae bacterium | reverse complement strand
TTTTGGGGGGGGGGGGGTTGGGGGGGGGGGGGTATGGGTCGTGGGGTGGGTGTTGTGGGAGGTCGGGTGGGGCTTATAATAGGTCTTATAGGACTTATAGGACGTATTTTGGTGGTCTGTTTGTGTCGGGCGAGGGCCAATGTGGCATGTGGGGTGCGTCGATGGCAAAAAGATGCCAGACGATGGGCGCTGGGTCTTAGCCGATGACCACTAGGCCTGAGCCGGTAGCCGCTGTTTTTGAGCCGATTGGCTGCTGGGGTGAGCCGGGTGAGCTACGGGGGGAGGCGATGAGGGGGATGAAGGTGGCGGGGGAGGGCTGAAAGTAGAAAGCTGAAAGGGGGAATGAGTCCTCGGACGCGGTGCCGTGCGTGCCTGCCAGGAGGACGGCGCGGGGGTGGGGTGCGAGTGCGGGACGTGAGGGGGTTCCAGTCGGGGCGGAGGATCGCGCATTTAGCGGTGGCAAAAGATGGGCGGGGCGCTATTTTCGCTGCCCCAGCCAACGGGATTTGCCTCCGCCATGACTGCCAACCAGCCGCCGATCCGCTCTGCTCCCGGGGCCTGTGCGGCGGCGGTCTGTCTCTGGATCGCTGCGTTGACGGCGGCTGGCGCTGCGGATACGGCGCGTTGCCTGCTGGCGGATGGGTTTGACTTTCCAGTAGGCAAGCCGGATGCGGTGAACTACTACAAGTTTCGGGGGTTCTGGCCCAATGGGCATCTGGGGGAGGATTGGAACGGGAAGGGCGGGGGAAACTCGGATTTGGGCGATCCCATTTACACCATGGGCCGGGGCGTGGTGGTGCTGTCCGAGGACGTGAAAGTGGGCTGGGGGAACTGCATCATCGTGCGTCACGCCTACCGCGATGCCACGGGCAAGATCGATATGGTGGACAGTCTCTACGCGCATCTGCTGGAGCGGAAGGTGCGAGTGGGGGAGTTGGTGGAGCGCGGCCAGCTCGTGGGCACGATGGGTGGCAACAACGGCATGTACGCGGTGCATTTGCACTTTGAGATCCGCAAGAATCTGCAAATCGGCATGAACCGCTCCCAGTTCGCGCGCGATTATTCGAACTACCACAGCCCGACGACCTTCATCAACGCTCACCGGCAGCTTCAGGCGAGTTTCCAAAAAGTGGACATCCCGGTGCGCACTTTTGCGGCCTACGGCAAGTCGCTGGCGGAGGATCTGCCTTCGGGCTCCGGTCGCGGGGCGACCATTCCGATCTTCACGCCGAAGGACGGCAAAACCGAGGACAAGGCGCCGGCGGGTGAGCAGGGGGTGACGAATGAGGATGATTTTTGGAGCCGGTTGAAGAAAAAAATGTCCGGCGGCAAGGTCATTGATGGCGCGGGCCAGCCGCCCGAGCAGAAGCCGTGAACAGGCTGCGTGGTGCCGCCGGGAAGGGGTTTGATTCGTATCCTAGCCATGCGAATTGGGATCACCGGGGCGACGGGTTTCATCGGCGGGCATTTGCGCCGTCTGGCGCGAGAGCGCGGTCACGAGGTGGTCGTTTACTCGCGGCGGGCGGCGGGAACGGGCGGGGAATCGCTGATGCAACCGGCGGCGGCGCCCTGGGCGTTGCCCGAGCCGGCGGTGCCTTTGGATGCGCTGGTGCATCTGGCTGGGGAATCCATTTTTGGAGTCTGGACGGCTGCCAAACGAGCGCGGATTCGCGACAGCCGGGTCGCGTTCACCGAGCGGATGGTGGCGCATCTGTCGACTTGGAAACAACCTCCTGGTGCGCTGCTGGCGGCTTCCGGTGTGGGGTTTTACGGTGACCGTGGTGATGAGGCTCTGGACGAAAGCAGCGCCGGCGGAGAAGGTTTTCTGGCGGAGGTTTGCCGCGACTGGGAGGCGGCTGCGGCCGGGGCACGGCAGGCTTTTGGCGCGCGTGTGGTCCATTTCCGCACGGGCTTGGTGCTGGGGCGCGACGGTGGCGCGCTGCGGTTGATGCGGCGGGTCTTTGGCCTCGGGCTGGGCGGACGGCTGGGCGGCGGGCAGCAGTGGATGTCCTGGATCCACATCGCGGATGAGGCGGGGTTGATGCTGTTCGCCGTGGCGCAGCCGGCGGTGCAGGGTCCGCTCAATCTGACGGCACCGCAGCCGGTCACGAATGCCGAGTTCACGCGCCAACTGGCCGCGGCGCTGCGTCGCCCGGCCTTTTTTCACGCGCCAGCCTTCGCCTTGAAGCTGCTGCCCCGGGACATGGGCCGGGAGCTGGTGCTCGCCAGCCAGCGGGCCTTGCCCGTTGCCGCCGGGGCGGCGGGCTACCGCTTTCAACACACGGAACTGTCCGGCGCCCTTGCGCAACTGCTGGCGCACTGAGCACTTTTAGGGCATGGTAGCGCCGCTCTGACATTCGCCCGTCGAATCTCGAGGCTTCCCCCTTCCTTCTCCCGATCTCATGGCCACCGCGCAAACCACCATTGGTTTGATCTACGATTACGATCAGACTTTGAGCCCGAACTACATGCAGGATGAGGTGCTGTTTCCGCACTTCGGCATCCATCCGGGGCAATTCTGGAAGAAAAGCCGGGAGCTGGTGGACGCCCAGGGCTACGACGGGGAGCTGGCTTACTTGAAGGCGCTGCTGGATTACCTGGCGATGGATCGCCCGACCAATGCCGAGCTGCGCGCACTGGGCGCGAATTTGAATTTCTACCCGGGTTTGCCCGAACTTTTCGGCGAGCTCAATGCGGTGCTCACCGATCAGCACCGCATGCTCGGCATCAAGGTCGAGCACTACATCATTTCCTCCGGTTTGAAGGCGCTGCTGGACGGCTCCAAGCTGGCGCCGCAGGTGAAAAAAATCTTCGGCTGCGAGTTCGGCGAGGACGGCGACGGCCGCATCAGTTTCCCGAAGCGCGTCATCAGCCACACCACCAAGACGCAGTTTTTGTTCCGCATCAACAAGGGCATGCTGGAGCCAAACGAGGACGTCAATGACCACATGTCGCCCGAACTGCGGCCGATTCCGTTCCAGAACATGATCTATGTGGGCGATGGTCCCACCGATGTGCCGTGCTTCACTTTGATGAAGAAATACGGCGGGCATGCGCTGGCGGTTTACAATCCGGACGAGCCGAATCGCGCTAGCTTCAGGAAGTGCTACCAGCTCTCCGCCCTGGCTGACCGGGTCAAACACATCGCGCCTGCGGACTACCGCGCCGGCAGCCACCTGCGCTTGCTGCTGGAGGAAATGATCACCGAGATTGCTGACGGCATCGTGCGCCGTCATCGCCTCGAGTTTGAGGAGGGCACCGTCTCCGCCCCGCACTTTTGAGGCCTTCCCGGCTCAGTTTTTGCCGGCGAAAAAGCCGTCTGCGAAACTCCCGCCAGCGTTTGCCCGGCGGCAGCGCGCGCTTTTTCTCCGCCACGACGATGTCCTGAAAATCATGGAGCACCGGTCGCCGCGCTTCAGTACCCTGTTGACCTCGTCCAAATACCGGCAGACAACCGCCCCGCTCAAATGAGTGGACACCGATGCCGCGATGACAAAATCAAACTGGCATGACGGGTAGGGAAACACGAATGACGCCGGATCATCCTTCTCATCCGGCAGATACCCGCTGTTGTGCAGTGATATGCTCGTCTCAAACATACTCGCCCTCACACCGCTGGTGGTTTTTGTGGGGCCGCACTCCAAGGACCAAAGCGGGCATAGCGGGTTTCTTGTTTTTTGACCCTGCTTTTATGCCGCATTCCTCCTCCCGCGCCCCTGGCTCCTCCGCCTGTGGCGCTTGCCTGCCTGAGCGCGATTTCCCCGTGCCCTGGCAGCGCCCAGGCATGCCTAACACAAAATCAGGCGCGCCTAACTTGCGGGTTCCTTCCAGGGAAAGCCCGCCCGGTCCAGCCGCAGCTTGCGGCGGGGCGGCATCCGCCCCTCCTGGCGGCTCTGGCGCTGCTCACGGGTCCAGACCGCCAGCTCTGGCAGCGTCTCTTCCGGCACATTGAAGTGACCGTGCTTCTTGCGGAAGGCCAGCAGCTCCTGCAGGCGCTGCTCCCACTGCCGGTGCAGCGTCTTCCCGCTCGGCCGCCACTCAAAGCCCAGCTCATCAAGCAGCCTTATCCGCTCCGGGTGCAGCAGCTTGCGGCGTTGCGCAGCGCGCTGATGATGAATCCACGAATAAACCGTGTGCATGGACACCTCGCTGTTCGGCACGTCGAGGTGGCCGTGGATTTCTTTCCACTTCCGCAGCGCTTCGAGCTGCCGCAGCCAGGTGTGGTTTGGCGGCCGCAGCGTCATGAAAGGCAACTTCAGCACTTGCCACTGAAAGCCCGCTTTTTTCAGCTTTTCCTCCCGGTCTTTGCGCAGTTTTCCCTGCTGATGCAGTACCCGCTGCCGCGTTTGCCAGTGATACAGGGTGGGATTGTCCCGCGGATACACCTGAGAGCGGCCCTTCGCCGCGTGATGGGCCTGCAGCACATGGAAAAACCGCTCCCACGCCTCATCAGACTGCTCAGCCGGCCCCGTCCAGTAAAAGTCCAGCGCATCCAGGGCCGCCACGCGCTCCGCCGCCAGCGTCTTGTTGGAGCGCAGGCGCCGCTGCACACCCGCCCATTTGCGCAGCGGCGCCACTTCAGGGTCATTTGCCGGCAGCATGAGGTGCCCGTGCGCCTCTTTCCACGCCCGCAGTTCCGCCAGGCCCGCCTGCCAGGCGCGCTCGTCCTGCTCCACATGAGAGTTTGGCCCTATCAACTGCTCGAGGCTGATCCCCGCTTCCTCCAGCCTGGCCAGTTTTTCCGCCGGCATCTTCCCAGTCTGGAGCTGCCGCGTTTGATCCAAACACCACTTCCGCAATGCCTGGCTGTCCTTTCGCGTCACCTGGTAATGGCCGTGCTCCGCGTGAAAAGTCTGGAGCTGCCGCAGGCGGAAGGCCCACGTCAGCGTCTCCTCCAGCGCCGTCGGCTCCCAGGAAAAGCCCATCGCCTCCAGACGGTGCTGCCGCTCAGGCAGCAGGCGTTTCTTGCGCCAGTACTCGCGCTGATATTGCACCCAGATGGACAAAACCTTATTTTCCGGCCACGCCTTTGGCACCTCACAGTGGCCGTGGCGCGCCTGAAAGGCTGCCAACTGCCTGTGCATCTCTTCCCAGCGCTGGTTCTGGCGCATGAACTCCTTGTCAAGTCCCGGCGCAGACGCCCGCGCTGCCTCAGCCGGCGTGAGGGGGCGCACCAGGCCCGCCGCCAGCAGCGCCTGCGACCGCTCCGGGCTCAACCGGTGCTGGGCATGCCGCCGCCGCTGCTCGCGCATCCAGCCCCGCGCCACCTTATTGACCGGATGCCACTGGAAAGCGGGCTTCGTGTCTTTGGCGCGGCGCTGCTTGAGCAGGTCCAGCACTTCGGCCAGCATCAGCCGCCACTCCATCTCACTGGCATCAGGCGGCTGAGCGGGCGGGCTGTCCGCCGCGGCAGGTTGTCCCTGCGCTGTTTGCAAAGGCGCCTCCTGCTGCGGTGCCCGCTCCTGGGGCGGCTGCGTCTTCTGGCTGGACTCCTGAATCAGGACATTGTTTTTCATGAGCAGGAGAGAAGGGTGGGGAAATGGAGACATATAGATGAAACTGCCCGCGGGAGGCAAGACTAAGCTCCTGCCGCGCCCATTTCTTCCCCTGCCGCCACAAAAAGTGCGCCGCAATTGCCTCATTCTTAGGCCATAAAAAGAGCGCGGGTGAAACCGAATATTTTACTCGTCTGTCTGCCGCTTTTTGCCAGGATGCCACACTCTCTGGTCAAACCCATGTCCCGGCGCCGCCAGCCCGGGTCGCAGGTCCCTGCTTTACCGCGTTTGGGCAGAAGCCTCCACGAGTGTTGTTCGTGGCTGACAATGGAGCGCGGAAAAAGGGGATGGGTTTGAAGGATTGGGGTTGGGCAGGCGGTTGAATGCAGATGATGCGGCGACGGATTTTCCCGTGATTTTGATCCTGATGTTGGGATGAACGCAAAAGAATCAATGCTGGAAAGATGGTGCTGCCTGACCGGCTTATTTCAAAACCCATTATCCCGAGATGAGACTCCCCGCCCTCCTGCCATTCGTCCTTGCCGCCACCTGCGCGCGTGCTGTCGATCCTGTGCCGCTCGATTACTACCTGCCGGTGACGCAGGCGGACTATGATCCGGCGGTGCCGACTCCGCAGGCGGTGCTCGGCTACCAGGTGGGCGAGTGGCATGCGCATCATCATGAACTGGTCGAATACCTGAAGGCGCTCGATGCCGCCTCGGATCGCGTCGCGATCACGGAATACGCGCGCTCCCACGGGCGGCGGCCGTTGCTCTCACTGACGATCACGGCGCCGGAAAACCATGCGCGGCTGGAGGCGATCCGGCAGGCGCATGTGGCGCGGGTCACGTCACCGGAAATGGAAGCGGAGGCGAAGGACGCGCCGGTGGTGGTGTGGATGGGTTACAGCATTCACGGCAACGAGCCCAGCGCCGCGAACTGCGCGCTGCTGCTGGCCTACCACCTGGCCGCGGCCCGCGATGAGGCCTCCCTGGAGCAGCTCAAGAGTACCGTTGTTTTGCTGGATCCCTGCCTGAACCCGGACGGGCTGGAGCGTTTTGCGGACTGGACGAACAGCCTGCGTGGCCGCTACCCGAGCGCTGACCGTGCCGACCGCGAGCACACGGAGGGCTGGCCCAGCGGCCGCTCGAACTACTACGGGTTTGACCTCAATCGCGACTGGCTGCCCGCGGTGCATCCGGAGTCGCGGGGGCGTCTCAAGCTGTTCCATCACTGGCAGCCAAACATCGTCACCGACTACCATGAGATGGGCAATGTGAACCGCAGTTACTTTTTCCAGCCGGGCATCGCGAAGATGGTGAACCCGCACACGCCGCGTCAGAACCAGACGCTGACGGCCAAGATGGCGCGCGCCCACGCCAAGGCGCTCGACGCCATCGGCTCCCTCTATTACACCGGGGAATCCTACGACGACTATTACATCGGCAAGGGCTCCACCTATCCCGATGTGAACGGCTCGGTCGGCGTGCTGTTCGAGCAGGCCAGCTCGCGCGGTTATCATCAAGACACCGAGCACGGCCGCCTGACCTTCCCGTTCACCATCCGCAACCAGCTCACGACCTCCCTGTCCACACTGCGTTCCGCGCACACGCTGCGCGCGGAGTTCCTCGACTACCAGCAGGGTTTTTATCGCGAGGCGCTGGCGTCGGCGTCGGCGTCGAAGATTCAGGCGCATGTGTTCTCGGCTCAAGGCGATGCCGCGCGCCTGCAGGCTTTTCAAGAATTGCTCACGCTGCACCAGGTGGAATCCTTCCGGCCGGAAGCGGATGTGCGGACGGAGGGCAAGACCTTTGCCGCGGAGGAGTCGCTGATCGTCCCGGCGAAACAACGCCAGTTCCGTCTGCTCAGCGCGATGTTTGAAACACGCACGGAATTTCCGAGCAATGTTTTTTACGACGTCTCGGCCTGGCATTTGCCGAGCGCGTTCGGGCTCGATCACGCGGAAGTGGAGCCGGTGCCGGCTGCTGCGGCGGATCCGGTGGCAGTTGCGAAGGGCGAGTTGGCCGGCCCGGAGAAGGCCTACGCCTACGTGTTCTCCTGGGAGCCGCGCCACGCGCCGCGCGCGCTGTTTCGACTGCTGGCGGCGAAGGCGCGCTGCTGGGTGGCGACACGCGCGTTCACGGTGCCGCAGGGCAAAGGGAAACGCGTGTCCTATCCGCATGGCAGCATCGTGGTGCCGGTGGGGGTGCAGGATGAGATCGAAGCTGCCGATTTGCGGATGCTGATGCAGGGCATCGCGCGCGAGGATCAGATCGAGGTGCGGGCTCTGGCCACCGGGTATCACAGCAGTGTGCCGGATCTCGGCAGTCCGACCTTTCAACCGGTGACGCCAGGCGAAGTCCTGCTGGTCGCGGGTGAGGGGGCTGGCTCGGTGGCGGTGGGCGAGGTCTGGCATCACTTTGACCAAGTCTGGCAGACGCCGGTGACGATGGCGGAAACGGCCGGTCTGAGCAGCGCGTTGCTGCGCCGCTTTGGCGTGGTCATCATGGCCGGCACGCCGTTTAGCGCCCTGTCCGCAGGCGGTCGCAGTGCCTTGCAGGGTTGGGTCGAGCGGGGCGGGGTCTTGATCGCGCTCGGCTCCTCCGTCAAGTCGATGGCTGAGCAAGCGTGGTGCAAGGTGGCGCTGGTGGAGGCGGCGAGTGCAGGCGAAACAAAACCCGGACAAGCCACGCAGCATGCGCTGCCCTATGACGAGGCGGATGAGCGCCGCACGGCGAAGGAGGTCAACGGCGTGGTCGTGCGCGCGGTGTTCGATCCCACGCATCCGCTGGCCTACGGTCTCGGTCAACGCGAGCACCTGCATCTGTTTCGCGACGGCAGCACCTTCCTCAAACCGGCGGCAAGCAGCTACCTGAATCCGGTGCAGTACACCGACGATCCACTCGTGTCCGGCTCGGCCTCGAAAGCCAATCAGACGGCCATGAAAAACACCACGCCGGTTCAAGTGAGGGTGGCGGGCTCCGGGCGGGTGGTGTTTTTCACGGACGACCCTGTGTTCCGCGGCCATTGGCTCGGCACGGAAAAGCTACTGGCGAACGCCATCTTTTTCGGCGGTCTGGTGAAATCCACCGGCGGGGAGGAGGATGCGGACCACCATCATGAGGAGTGAGGGATGGTGCGCGGTGCAGGGTTCGAACCTGCGACCCCTGCCGTGTGAAGGCAGTGCTCTACCGCTGAGCTAACCGCGCGCGCCGTTGGATTCGGGCGGCCAAGCTACGTTGGCGCAAGCGTTTGACAAGGAATTATTTTCCGCCGCGCCGCGAGGAGGGATGTGCTAGAGTTTTCGAATGTCCGCCGCCAACGCACCGATTGTTTCTTTCCGTGAAAAGGAAGGCCATGGGCTCGTGCGGGTGGCGGCGGTCTCACCTGCATTGCGACTGGGGGATGTTGAGGCGAATGTGCGGCTGATGCTGGAGGCGGCGCGGCCGCTGGCATTGGAGCAGGGCGCGCGGGTGATCGTACTGCCGGAACTGGGTTTGACAGGCTACTCCTGCGGGGACCTTTTTTTTCAGCGCAAGCTGCAGGATTGGGCGCGGCAGGGCCTCAACATGGTGGTTGATGCCATGGCGGACTGGCCGGCGCTGATTTGCGTCGGACTGCCCTGGCTGGTTCGTGATCGTCTTTACAACGTGGCGGCGGTGCTGGCGGGCGGTCAGGTGCTGGGTTTGGTGCCAAAGACCTTTCTGCCCAATGCCAACGAGTTTTACGAGCGGCGCTGGTTTTCACCAGCGGCCACGGTGGTGGATGCGACGGTGGACTGGCAGGGGCTGGAGGTGCCGTTTGGAACGGATCTGCTGTTTGAGGCTCAGGATGTGCCCGGGCTGCGGGTGGGGGTGGAGATTTGCGAGGACCTGTGGGCCGTGACGCCGCCCTCCAGCCGCGCGGCCTTGGCGGGGGCGACTGTGCTGGTGAATCTCTCTGCGAGTGACGAAGTGCTGGGCAAGGCGCGTTACCGGCGCGAACTGGTCGCTCAGCAGTCGGCGCGTTGTCTGGCTGCTTATGTTTATGCCGGCGCGGGTGCCGGGGAGTCTTCCACGGATGTGGTTTATTCCGGACATTGCCTGGTGGCGGAAAACGGGGTGTTGCTGGCGGAGTCGGAGCGTTTTGGTTTCGGCGCGGCTTCGGCGGTGGCGGATGTCGATGTGCAATGGCTGACGCACGACCGGCTGCACACGACGAGCTTTCGCGACGAGCAGGACCTGCCGTTGTTTCGCGCGGTGAAGGTGTTTTTGGGGGCGACTGTGGAAAAGGGCGGCCTGCGACGGGAGGCGGCGGCGCGGCCTTTTGTGCCCGGCTCAGCGGCGGACCGGCGCGCGGTGTGCGAGGAGATTTTCGCCATTCAATCCACCGGTTTGGCCCGGCGGCTTTTGGCGGCGCAGGCGAAGTCGGCGGTGCTTGGCTTGTCGGGCGGGCTTGATTCGACACTGGCGCTGCTGGTGCTGGTGAAGGCGCTGGAACGCGCGGGGCTGCCGCGTTCCCTCGCGCTGACGGTGACGATGCCGGGATTCGGCACCAGCGCGCGCACCAAATCGAACGCGGAGAAGCTGGCGGAGGCGCTCGGGGTGCCGTTGCGCACCATCCCGATTGCAGCGGCGGTGCGCCAGCATTTTGCGGACATCGGCCACCCGGAGACGCAGCACGATGTGGTGTTTGAAAACGCCCAGGCGCGCGAGCGCACGCAGGTGCTGATGGACATCGCAAACCAGACCGGCGGCCTCGTGGTCGGCACGGGCGACCTGTCGGAGTCGGCGCTCGGCTGGTGCACCTTCAACGGCGACCACATGTCGATGTACCACGTCAACAGCGGCGTGCCGAAGACGCTGGTGCGGTATCTGATCGAGTGGTGTGCGGACGAGCTTTATCGCGAAGAAGCCGGCGCGGTGCTGCATGACATCGCCGCGACGCCGATTTCGCCCGAGCTGCTGCCGCTGGACGCGCTAGGCGGCATCGAGCAGCGCACCGAGGACTTGGTCGGGCCATATGAACTGCACGACTTCTTTCTGTATCACCTCGTGCGCCATGGCAGTGCGAGGGAAAAGATTCGTTTCCTGGCCGGGCTAGCCTTTGCCGGCACGGAGCACGAGCCTTTCATCGACTGCTGGCTGGAAGTCTTCCTGCGCCGCTTCGCCACCCAGCAGTTCAAGCGCTCCGTTATGCCGGACGGCCCCAAGGTCGGCTCCGTGGCGCTCTCCCCGCGGGGGGATTGGCGCATGCCGAGTGATTTGGCGGGCGGGGTGGGGTGAGAGATGTCAGATCATCAGAAGCAAGATTTAGGGACGGGAAAGATCCGGCACGCGCACTCAGAAGTGGTCCCTTGTTCGCGACTTTTTCGCCATCCTGAGCGCGGCGATGCCCGCGGCAAAAATGCCAGCCAGTATGAGGTGGGTGATGATCTGCCCCTTGGGTTGCAGGGCTACTGGCGTTCGATCGACTCCAAGTCCCCAGCCCCAATCGTCGCCTGGAGCGAAGGCGAGCCGGCCGGGCAGGGCAGTGCGGAATTTTCGTTCCTGGCGTTGGTATTCGAGCAGACCGTTTTTGGTCTCGGTACTGGCTTGTCCGCCTTGGCCGATCACAAAACGGATCGGCTCGAAGCCGGAGTCCCGCAGCCAGCGGTAGGCGTTGTAGCGGAGGTGATCGGGCGCGACTTCCACCTGCGAGCCATCTTCCTCGTACGAGTAATCGCTTTCGCCGGGCTGCTGGACTTGACCGAGGAGAGCGAGCAACGTCGGCCAGTCCTCTTTGGATGGCCGTTGATGCAAGGTGACGCCAGCCTTTTCAAAACCTAGGCACAGCCAGTCTTCCTGACTCAGATGCTGGTGCGTTTCCCACCATGCTCCCCAAAACTTGGCAATGGCTTGTTTGTCCGAATCGTCTGGGGGAGCGTGGTTGGTCAGCAGGCTCAAGCCGGCGTCCAGATGCCCGCCGCCGAGACAACCGATGCCTTCGCCAGAGCTGACTTTGGCGGCGAGAATGGCCGCCCAAGAAGGATCACCAAACATGCCGATGTGGAATGCGGTGTCGTGGCCTTGAATGCTCCAGCGGGCACCCCGCTCCAGGCCTTCCCAGATTCCCAGCATGGAACTTCGCGGGCTGAATTCCGGAGCCGTGGAGCGAATGGCGGGCATGGCCACATAGCGCCAGAAAAGAAAACCAAGGCAAGCGGCGAGGATCAATCCGACACCGGCGACGGCCAGGATGATGATCCGCGCCTTTTGCCACGTTGAGGGAGTGACGGCTTGGTTCGGCATCGCGTCAGATTACTCGGGTTCGCTTTCCCCTCGCAACCCATTTCATGCCGTCACGCCCTTCACTTGCAGCGCGGACAATCCCGCTTATGTGATGACCCTTCCTATGCACCATTTCCGCCATCTTCAAGGCCGGCTACACGCCGAAAACGTCGATTTGCAATCCTTGGCCGAGACTCACGGCACTCCGCTCTACGTTTATTCGAAAGCGACGATTGCCGATCATTACACCCGCTTGGACGCGGCGCTGGAGCGGCTGGATCACATGATTTGCTACGCCGTCAAAGCCAACTCGAACCTGGCTGTCTTGAGTGCGATCGCCAAGCTCGGCGGCGGTTTTGACATCGTGTCCGGCGGTGAGTTGTTCCGTGTGCTGCGCGCGGGCGGGCAGGCGTCGAAGTGCACCTTCGCCGGCGTCGGCAAGACGCGCGAGGAGATCGAGTTCGCGCTGCGCGAGGGGATTTACTGCTTCAACGCCGAGTCGGAGGCGGAGCTGCTTTTCATCAATCAGATCGCCGGCGAGATGGGCGTCAAAGCGCCGGTGGCGGTGCGGGTGAACCCGAATGTGGACGCCAAGACCCACGCCAAGATCACCACCGGCAAAAGCGAGAACAAATTCGGCATCGACTTCGACCGCATCGAGGCGGTGTATGAGCGCATTGCCAGCGAGTGCCCGAATCTGGAAATCCGCGGTTTGCAGATGCACATTGGCTCCCAGCTCACCTCGGTCGAGCCGTTTGTGGAGGCAGTGCAAAAAGTGAAGCCACTGGTGCTGGACATGAAGGAAAAACACGGCCTGCAGTTTTTCAGCATCGGCGGCGGCATCGGCATCGTTTACAAGCAGAGTCTCGACTCCGGCAGCCCGGATTGGTGGAGCCAGGAGGGCAACGAAAGCCATCCGCTGACCATCCAAGCCTACGCTGACGCGGTAGTGCCGCTGCTGGAGGACTTGGGACTGCGCATTCTGCTCGAGCCGGGACGCTTCATGGTCGGCAACGCCGGCATCCTGCTCACACGCGTTGTTTATGAGAAGCGTGGCGCGGCCAAGGTCTTCAAAATCGTCGATGCAGCGATGAACGATCTCATTCGTCCCACGCTCTACGAGGGCTGGCACCAAATTGTGCCAGTGGTGAAGGCAGAGGCCGAATCCAACGAACTCTGTGACGTGGTTGGCCCGATTTGCGAAACGGGCGATTACCTGGCGCAGAATCGCGAGCTGCCGCCGGTGCAGGCCGGTGACGTGCTGGCGGTGATGAGCGCGGGCGCCTACGGCTTCACCATGGCCTCCAACTACAACACGCGGCCGATGCCAGCGGAAATCCTCGTGGATGGCAATGAGGCGCATCTGGTGCGCGAGCGCCAGAGCCTGGAGGACTTGGTCAAGGGCGAGCACGTGCCGGCCTGAGCCGGCACGTGGGTTGAGCGGCGCTGGAGTTACTTCTTCAGCGCGGTCTCAATGGCCTCCACCACTTCGGGCGCGTCCGGCTTGGTTTTGGGCTCGAAGCGCGCCAGGATGGCGCCGTCTTTGCCGACGAGGAACTTGCCGAAGTTCCATTTCACGTCGCCAGGGAAGGGGGAATCGGGCCCGCTGAGTTCGGTGTAGAGCGGATGCTTGTCCGGGCCTTTGACGGTGATTTTGTCATAGAGCGGGAAGGTCACGCTGTAGCGGCTGCTGCAGAACTCCTGGATCTCCTCGTTGCTGCCCGGCTCCTGGCCGCCGAAGTCGTTGCAGGGAAACGCGAGCACGGCGAGGCCGTCCTTCTTGAACTTCTCGTGCAGCGCTTGCAGCTCCTTGTATTGCTTGGTGTTGCCGCACTTGGACGCGACGTTGACGATGAGCATGACCTTGCCCTCGTAAGGTTTGAGGGTGGTTTCCTTGCCTTTGATGTCCTTCAATGGGATGTCGTAAAGGTCGTCTGCGAGGATATTCGCGGCGGCGAAAAGGGCGAGGCTGGAGAGGAACAGGTGTTTCATGGCGGGGAAGAAACGTGCGAAGCAGGGCAGATGTTGAGGGAAAGTTGAAGCGCCGCGGCGAAGGCCGGATCAAACGTCGTCATCATCGCCCTCGCCCGCTTTCTGGCCGCGCAGCTTGGCCTCCATGAAGGCGTCGAGATCGCCGTCCATGACGTCCTGGACGCCGCTGGTTTTATAGCCGGTGCGGTGGTCTTTCACCATCTGGTAGGGCTGGAAGACGTAGCTGCGGATCTGGCTGCCCCAGGCGACGTCGTCCTTGCCGCCGTAGGCTTTGTTGATCTCGGCGGCGCGCTTGTCCTCCTCGATTTGATACAGCTTTGCCTTCAGCATCTGCATGGCCTTGGCTCGGTTTTTCGGCTGCGAGCGCTCGATCTGGCAGGCGACGATGACGCCGGAGGGGATGTGGGTGATGCGCACCGCCGTCTCCACCTTGTTGACGTTTTGCCCGCCCTTGCCGCCGGAGCGGTAGGTGTCCACTTTCAAATCCTCCTCGCGCACTTCGATTTCGATGTCCTCCTCGGAGTCGGGGGTGACATCGACGGAGGCGAAGGAGGTGTGGCGCTTCTTCGCGGCGTCGAAAGGCGAGATGCGCACCAGCCGGTGCACGCCACGCTCGGCCTGCAGGAAGCCGTAGGCGTTTTCGCCGATGATTTCCAGGGTGGCGGAGCGGATGCCGACTTCGTCACCTTCCATGTAGTCGATGATCTGCACCTTGCAGCCGTGGCGCTCGGCCCAGCGCTGGTACATGCGCAGCAGCATGTTCGCCCAATCGCAGGACTCGGTACCGCCGGCGCCGGAGTGCACGGTGAGGTAGGCGTTGCCGCGGTCGTAGGGGCCGGAGAGCATCAGGTCGAGCTCGTACTTGGCGAGCGCGTCCTGGATGTCGTCGTACTCCTTTTGCACCTCCGCCCAACTGTTCGTGGTGCCCTCTTCGCGGGCCATTTCCACGAGCACATCGAAGTCATCGGCGCGCGCTTCGAGACCGCCGAGCGGCTCAATGCGGCGTTTGATGCCGTTCATCTGGTCGATGACCTTGCGCGCGTTGTTTTGGTCGTCCCAAAAGCCGGGCGCGGCCACGCGCTGCTCCAGTTCGTCGAGTTGGCGCTGCTGGCTGGCGACGTCAAAGATACCTCCGGAGTTCGCCCAGGCGGCCCTTGAGGGCCTCGGTGTCATAGGCTTGGAGGTCGGTGAGAACGGCTTTGTTGCGATTGTCCATGGTCGGGGGTAGATAACGCGTGCGGGCGGCGGCGCAACCGGGAATCGGCGGCGCGCGTTCCCGGTGCGAGCATCATGGAGCAGACGGAGGCCATTTTGGTGGGGCGCTCCCGTTACGGGGAGACCAGTCTCATTGTGCAGTGGTGCGCTGCGGAGGCGGGGTTGTTTCGCACGATTGTCAAAGGTGCGCTGCGGCCGCGCTCGCCGTTTGCCAACCGTCTGGACTTGTTTGTCAGCGCGGAATTGAGCTGGGTGCGCAGCCGGCGCTCGGACCTGCACACGCTGGCTGAGGTGCGCTGGGTGAATCCGCGCCTGGGATTGCGCTCAGGTTATGGCCGGGTGCTGGCCGCGACCTATTTGGTCAAGCTGGTGGAGCAGGTGGCCGAACCGCAAACACCGCTGCCGGGCATTTACGAGCTGTTGGCGAAGGCACTTGATTACCTGGCGGAAAAAGAACCGACTCGCGCCCTGATGGAGCGCTTTGAGTGGCGGCTGGCGCAGGACCTGGGCATTGCTCCGGCGGATGCGGAAGGCCAAAAAAGCGCCGCGCGCCTGATTGAGGATGCCTTTCACCACCGTCTGCCACCGCAGCGCCGGCAGTTGCTGGACTGGCTGGCGGCGCATCCGTCCGGGGGGTAGGGGTGAAGGGCTCGCGTTCGAAGCGAAAAATTCCCCTAGCCAGGGGGGAAATGTCCGCTACCATACGCGCCCATTTTGGCAACCGCACACCTCATGGAAGAATCCCCCAACCCCGTTCTCAGGCTCGGCCTTCCGAAAGGAAGTTTGCAGGAGCCGACGCTGGAGTTGTTCAAACGCGCGGGGTTCAACATCGTGGTTTCGTCACGCTCCTACCGCCCGACGGTCGATGATGACGAATTGGAGCTGCGCCTGCTGCGCGCTCAGGAGATCGGGCGCTATGTCGATCACGGTTTTCTCGACTGCGGCATCACCGGGCGTGACTGGGTGGTGGAAAACGGCGCCGATGTCGAGGTCATCACCGACTTGCGCTACAGCCGCGCCACCTCGAAGCCGACGCGCTGGGTGTTGGTGGTGCCTGAGGAGTCGCCGGTGCGCTCGGTAATGGATTTGCAGGGAAAACGCATCGCCACCGAAGCAGTCGGCATGACGCGCGCCTACCTGGAAAAACATGGCGTCGATGCCGAAGTCGAGTTCAGTTGGGGTGCCACCGAGGTGAAGGTGCCGGAGCTGGTGGATGCGATCGTGGACATCACCGAAACCGGCTCCTCGCTGCGCGCCAACAAGCTGCGCATCGTGGACACGCTGATGGAAAGCTATCCGCAGATGGTCGCCAGCAAGGCGGCTGCAAAGGATGCGTGGAAGCGCGAAAAAATGGAAACTTTGGCGCTGCTGCTGCGCGGCGCGCTGGAGGCCCGCGGCAAAGTGGGCCTCAAAATGAACGTCCCTGCGACCGCGCTGGAAGCGGTCACCGGCTGCCTGCCGTCGATGCGTCAACCCACGGTTTCCTCCCTCGCCAACCCGGAATGGGTGGCGGTGGAGACCGTGATCGATGAATCGGTGGTGCGGGAGATCATCCCCCGGCTCAAATCGATGGGAGCGGAGGGCATTGTGGAATACCCACTCAACAAAGTCGTCCCATGACGGGGCGGCATTAAAGCAACCAAACGGAGAATACCAACATGGGCTCGCTTAAGAAGCGGAGAAAAACCAAGATCAACAAGCACAAGCGGAAGAAGCGCATGCGCGCGAACCGCCACAAGAAGCGTTTGCGCTACAAGAGCTAAACGGTAGCCTTCCGCCATGGCCATTCAGACCCCGACGCGTGCTTTGCCTCAAGGCAGGACGCGCGGGGTTCCCGGCGGAAGGCAGCTTGGTGCTGATCCAGCGTGCCGGGAGGCGCGCCTTTGGCGTTTTCCGGTGGACGGCGGACGCGCTTTTTCGTTGCCCGCAAGGCATTGGCTGCATGGCCTGTGCCTGCTTGTTGCCGCCGCGCAGGGGCTGGCGTCGGCTCCGGCTGATCTGCGGAAACTCGGTGATCTGGCTCCCGGCAAAACGGACGAAATGCTGCCGGCGATCGATCTCGATCGCGCCGCCGCGATGGCGCACCACAGCGCCGCGCTGCAGGCGGAAACGGAGGGCGACATGCGCCGCGCCCTCAAGCATTACCAGGCGCTGCTCAAGCTCGCGCCGGCCAGTCCGGATTTGGTGCGGCGGACGATGGAACTGACCGTCCGGCATGGCGAGCAGGGCGAGGCCGAGGCGATGCTGCAGGCCATGATCGACATCCGGCCCGGCGCCGCGGCCCCTGTGTTGCGCATGGTGGAATTTCTCGACGCCTACCATGCGGACGAAGCCTCCCGCCAGCGCGCGGATGATTTGCTGAAGGGCTTGCTGGAGCGTTTTCCAGACGATGTTGAAACCCTGACCACAGCCACCCTGCGCTTTCTGGTGCAAGGCCGCAAAGACGAGGCTCGGGCGCTGCTGCGCGCCGCCGCTGCACGCGATCACGAAGAGGCCGCGCATTGGCTGGCCTTGGCCGGCGTGGCGCAGGAGGTCTGGCCGCTCGGCCAGACAGAAATGGCGGACGAGCACCGCGCTGAGGTGAATGTGTTTTACGAGAAGGCGCTGCTAAGCGCGCACGCTGCCGGGGATCGCGACCGGGAAATGGAGGTGGCTCAGTTTTACCTGCTGAGCAATCAACTCGATGCCGCACGGGCGGTCTGCGAGGGCCTGGCGGCGCGGGATGGCGACCTCGCTGCGCGCAAGATCCTGCACCGTCTTTATGAAGCGCAGGATGAGGGAAAAAAAGCCTTCGCTGTGCTCGAAGGAATTGTGCGCGATGACCCGCGCGATGTGACGCAGCGCCGCCTGCTGGTGGACGCTCTGCTAAGCCGGAAGAAATACGAGGAGGCAGCGAAGCAGTTGGAGGCGGCCATTCAAGTGGCCACAGGCAGCGCGGAGGATTACGAGCGGCTGGCCAATCTGTGGCTCGGCCTGAGCCAGCCGGATAAGGCGCTGACGTTGCTCGCCCGCGCGGTCCGGCTTTTCACGGACAACCCCGGATTCTCCGCCCAGCAGGCCTTCGCTTTTGCCGCCAAGCAGGACTACCCGCGCGCGGTGAAGGCCTTTGAAGAAGCGGACCGGCTGGCAACGTCAGGTGGTGCTTACGCTTTCAAGCATCGGTTCTATTTTCAATACGGTGCGGCTTTGGAAAAGGCGGGCCGCCACGACGAAGCGGCGCTGCAACTGCGGCGCAGCATTGAAATGACGCCGGCCGCCGAGCCCGACGCTTTGGCGGACACCTGCAATCACCTGGGCTACATGTGGGTGGAATTGGGCCGCGAACTGGCGGAGGCGGAAAAGCTCATCAATCGGGCGCTGGAACTGGAGCCAGACAACCCGGCCTTCATCGACAGCCAGGGCTGGCTGCTGCACAAGCAGGGCAAAAACAAAGCGGCCTTGGAGGCGTTGCTGCGAGCCGAGTCGCTGCTCAAAGAACTGCAGCCGGAGGACGCGGAAATCCTCGAGCACATAGCGGTGGTGCAGGAGGCGCTTGGCGACAAAAAGGCCGCGATAGAGGCGTTCAAACGCGCCGAGGCTTTGCAGACGCCTGACGAAAAAATCGCGCGCCGGATTCGCGAGGGCTTGCAGCGTTTGCAAGGTTCGGACAAAGCACCGCAGTGATGACGATGCCTGTGGACGGGTTTGAATGGGCGGGCCCGGCGCGGATGGTTTTTGGAGCTGGCACGCTGGAGAAGCTGGCGGCGTGTTGTGCGGATTTTGGGCGGCGGGTCATGCTGGTGTGCGGCGCTAACTCGCGTTCAGCGCGCGTTGAATCGCTGCTGCAGAGGGCTGGGTTTCGGGTCGTCCACCATGTCGTTGCCGGCGAGCCCACCGTGGCTTGGGTGGCGGCGGCTGTGGAGTTGGCGCGTGTTGAAAATTGCGAGTGGGTGCTGGGTTTCGGCGGTGGCTCGGCGCTGGATGCGGGCAAGGCCGTGGCGGCGCTGCTGCCGCAGTCCGGTGGCGTGCTCGATTACCTCGAAGTGGTGGGCAAGGGCAGGGCGCTCGATTCGCCCGCGGCGCCGTTTGTGGCGGTGCCGACCACGGCGGGCACAGGCGCGGAGGCGACTCGCAACGCGGTGCTGCTCAGTCCGGAGCATGGCGTCAAAGCCAGCCTGCGCCATGCCAGCATGCTGCCGCGTTTGGCGTTGATCGATCCCGAACTCGCGTTGTCGCTGCCTCCCGCATTGACCGCCGCCACCGGCATGGATGCGCTGACGCAGTTGCTCGAGGCCTATGTCTGCACGCGCGCCAACGCGATGACCGACGCCCTCTGCGCGCAGGCGATTCCGCGCGCGGTTCTTGCCTTGCCCCGCGCAGTGGCGGATGGCTCTGACCTCGGCGCGCGATCCGAGCTGGCGCTGGCGGCGCTCTACAGTGGCCTTGCATTGGCCAACGCCGGTCTGGGCGCGGTGCATGGCTTTGCCGCGCCGCTCGGCGGCCGCTGCGGCATCGCTCACGGCGCGGTTTGCGCGGCGCTGCTGCCGGCGGTTTGGTCCGTCAATTTGGAGGCGGTGCGGGCGCGTGGTTCGGTTGAGACGCTCGAACGTTTTCGCCAGGCCGCGGTTTGGTTGTCAGGTGATGAAGGCGCCAGCCCCGAAACCGGCGTCACCGCCCTGCGCGCGTTGAGCGGGCGACTGAACATCGCCGGCCTCCGCACGCTCGGTGTCGCGCCGGCGCAGTGGGACGAGTTGATCCCGCTGGCGCAGCGCGCCAGCAGCATGAAGGCGAATCCGCTCAGTCTGACGGAGGCGGAACTGCGCGCCTGTCTGGAGCGCGCGTCAGCTTGATTGGCGGCGTGTCCTGCTGCGTTTTGGCGATTTTCATGAAAGGAACGTCGTGATGTGGCGGGCAAGTTCTCATGACACAAGGGTTTGACAGCGCCGGGCAACTGGAAAGAGTAGCAAGGAATGGAGGAGTCCGCCGACACCAACGAAGCCCCTGAGGAGGCGAAAAAAGAGCGCGTCATGTGGGAAAAGACCCGCAAGAGCCTCATTGAGCGCCTCAACAACTGGGAAGATCAACGGACCTGGAACGAGTTTTACCAGACCTACTGGCGCCTCGTTTACAGCGTGGCCACCAAGTCCGGCCTCACCCGCGAGGAGGCCTTCGATGTCGTGCAGGAGACCATCATCGCCATCGCGCGCCAGGTGCAGAAGGGCCAGTACGATCCGCGCGCCGGCTCCTTCAAAGCCTGGTTGCTGCAGATGACCCGCTGGCGCATTCTCGATGTGTTTCGCGCCCGCAAGCGCCAGCCCTCGCTCTCCAACCAAGGCAACGCCGACAGCGAGGACTCGCAGAGTCTGGCGATGGAGCGGCTGTCCCAGGAAAAGGACAACCTGCTCGAAAGCATTTGGGACCGCGAGTGGCGGGACAACATCAGCTCCGCCGCGCTGGAACGCGTCAAGGCCAAGGTCTCGCCGCGCCAGTTCCAGATCTTCGACTGCTATGTGATGAAGGGCTGGGGCGTCAAAAAAACCGCGGAGGCCCTCGGCATCAACGCGGCCCAAGTTTATCTCGCCAAGCACCGCGTCGGCAATTTGGTGAAGAAGGAAATTCAAGGGCTTGAGAACCAACTGCTTTAGTGGCAGACTTTCTCAGTATTCCCGCCTGAAGGCGCCTCCACCCGGCTCCCTCAGGCACTCACCCAGCCAGGTCTGCGCCCATGCCTGAAAGCGACGCACCCACGGAACCTCATCATGAATTCGACGAGGTGGTGGAGCCGACGCCGGATGCGATGGAGGCTTGGGGCAGCGAGGCAGAGACCTTGTCCGTGCGTTTTCCGGTTCCAGTGGAAAAACCGCGCGCGCCACAGCGGGCAGGGGAGGTGAAGCAAACCTCGCACCGCGACGACCTCGTCATCCCCGACTACACCCTGCTCAAGCGCATCGGCTCCGGTGCTTATGGCGAGGTCTGGCTGGCGCAAAGCGTCACCGGCGCGCTGCGGGCGGTGAAAATCGTCTGGCGTGAGGACTTTGAGCTGACCAAGACCTTTCACCGCGAGTTCGAGGGCATCCAGCAGTTCGAGCCGATCTCGCGCGGCCATCCCTGTCTCGTGCACATCCTGCATGTCGGCTGGAACGAGCACCGCGGTTTCTATTACTATGTGATGGAGCTGGCTGATGACGCCGAGAAGGGCGCGCAGATCGACGACCTCGCCTCCTACGCGCCGCGCACCGTCACCTCCGACATGCGCGCCCAGGGCCGCCTCGATTTGCACTTCTGCCGCGAGGCCGGCATGTACCTCGCCGACGCGCTGGCCTACATGCATGACCACGGCCTCACCCACCGCGACATCAAGCCCTCCAACATCATTTTCGTCGGCGGCATGTGCAAACTGGCGGACATCGGCCTCGTCGCCGCCTCGGGCGAGCGCACCTTTGTCGGCACCGAGGGCTTCGTGCCGCCGGAGGGTCCCGGCACCCCGCAGGCGGACATTTACAGCCTCGGCAAGGTCCTCTACGAGATGAGCTCCGGCAACGACCGCATGGAGTTCCCGGAGGTGCCCGCCAATCTGCGCGACGACGAATGGGAGTTCTGGGTGGATCTGAACCGCGTCATCTGCCGCGCCTGCGCGCCGGATCTGAACGAGCGCTTCGCCAATGCCAGCCACCTCATGCAGGCCCTGCAGGGGCTCGGCAAAAAGAAACCGGAGCCGCTCGCGCGCCGCCTCACCCGCGCAGCGGTGCTGCTGCTCGCCGGTTCCGCCTTGGCTGGCGGCGCGCTCGTCATGGCGCGCCAGCAGCAGGACTGGAGTTACGTTTATGCCGCCCCGGTGCCCTCGCTGGAAAAGGCGGATCCCACACCGCAGCAGCCCGTCCGCGGCCGTCCCTGGAAAAACAACAACGAGCGTTGGTACTCCTTCCAAAAGGACCGCCACGTCGCCGACCTGCCGCTGGAGTACGAGACCTTCAATCATTACCTCGACGCCACCCTCATGCCGTTTGAGGGCGACGTCACCGGCTTCACCGCGCCGGGCAACCGCAAGCTCAATGTCGTGCTCATCGACGCCAAAGCCGCCGATGCCTACTGCGCCTGGGCCACCCAGCACGCGCGCGCCGAGGGCTTCCTCGATGCCGAGCACGAATACGGCTGGGTGAAGATGCCCTCGCTCAAATCCGCCCCCGTCTCCCCCGCCAGCCGCAAAGGTCTGGCCGCCGTCCGCCTGCAAGTCGTCAAAGTCCCCGTCGGCCGTCTCGTGCTCACCACCGTGCCGCCCGGCGCCGAGGTCGTGGACGGCGAGACCCTGCTCGGCCGCACCCCGCTCACGCTTGAGGACGTGCGCGCCGGCAAGTTCGCCTACGGGCTGCGGCTGCCCGGTTACACCTCCCAGACCGCGCGCGGCACCGTAAAGGAAAAAGACGAGACCACCCTCAACGTCCGCCTGCGCGCCAACGGCGCCGTCGTTTTTGGCTCGCCCTGGCAAAACAGCATCGGCATCAAGCTCGTCCCCCTCGGTGACGCCCTGCTCGCCGCCACTGAGACCCGGCAGGCGGACTTCGCCCAGTTCGCCCGCTCCACCGGCTTGGAGGAGGTGCGCGGCCGCGAGCTCGACCTCAAATCGAACCTCCCCGTCGTCCGCGTCACCCGCCTGGAGGCCGCCCTCTTCTGCCGCTGGCTCACCGAGCGCGAGCGCGCCCTCGGCCTGCTCCAGGTGGACCACGAGTACCGCCTGCCCACTGACGACGAGTGGAGCATGGCCGCTTACCTCCCGCGCGAGCGCGGCGCCACCCCCGCCGAGCGCAACCTCCGCATCGAGGGCATCTACCCCTGGGGCTTCAGTTGGCCCCCGCTGGCCAAACAGGGCAATTTAGCCGATCTCAGTGCCGATCCGGACGGTTCCAAAGCCGTGCCGAAATACAACGACGGCTTCCCCGGCCTCGCCCCCGCCGCCTCACTGCGCCCCGACGGACGCGGCTTCTCCGACCTCTCCGGCAACGTCTGGGAGTGGGTCTTCGACGCCTGGTCCGGCAAAGGCGACGACGGCGACGGCGTCGTCCGCGGCGGCTCCTACCGCACCTTCGAGCGCAAAGAACTCCTCGCCTCCTACCGCCGCTCCCTCTCCGCCGAAGCCCGCGAGCCCGACGTCGGCTTCCGCATCCTCCTCGCCCCCGTTGGCCAGTACGCCCGCGCGGATGATTGAACATGTAGGCGCGCTCGCCAGAGCGCAGCGACAAAGCGCGCCGCCAAAAGATGTCGGCGCACTTGCCAAAGTGCGGCACCCGCAGCGCTGCAACACTCCACCCCATCGCGCTCTGGCGAGGCGCGCCTTTAACCTTCCACACACCTGCAAAGACCCCGCCCGCTCGTCCGTTTCCTAGCCCTTATGCCCACGTCCGTCCTCAACCGCCGCCGTCTCCTGCGCACCCTCTTCTGCTCCAGCGCCGCCCTCTCCCTCAACGTCCGCCCCACCCGCCTGCCCGCGCAGACCGCCAGCGCGGACGCCTTGCACCTCCTCGCCATTGGCGACTTCGGCACCACCGGCAAGGAGCAGATCGCCGTCGCCAAAGCCATGCGCGACTACACCAAAGAGCAGGCACTCAAAGTGGACTCCCTCCTCCTCCTCGGCGACAACTTTTACTCCAAGATGCCCGGCGGCCTCGAGTCCCCCCGATGGAAGGACGGCTTCGAGAACATGTACCCCGCCTCCAGCTTCCCCGGCCCCGCCTACGTCGTCCTCGGCAACCACGATTACCATGACAATCCCGGCGGCGAGAAAGTCCAGCTCGCCTACCCCGCCCACCGCCCCGGCACCCGCTGGACCTTCCCCGCCAAATGGCACCGCGCCGACCTCGGGCCCGTCCTCTCCCCGCTCGTCACCATCCTCTTCCTCGACTCCAACCTCCCCGCCGTCAGCGGCAGCAAGGACCGCCCCTGCCTCACCGCCGCCGAGGTCAAGGAGCAGCAGGCCTGGTTCGAGCAGCAATTGGAGTCCCCCCGCGCCGATTTGACCCTCGTCGTCGCCCACCACCCCCTCTACAGCAACGGCTCCCATGGCGACACCCCCGCCCTCATCGACGCCTGGGGCGGCCTCCTGGAAAAGCACAGCGTGCATGCCTACTTCTGCGGCCACGACCACGACATGCAGCACCTTGAGATCGAAGGCCAGCGCACCACCCATGTCCTCTCCGGCGGCGGCGGCGCCCGCATCCGCGAAATGAAGTCCGACCGCAAAGTCCCCTACGCCCGCCCCGTCAACGGCTTCTCCCACCTCGAGATTACCCCCGGCAAGCTCCTCTGCCGCCACATCGACAGCACCGGCCAGCAAATCCACGCCTTCAGCAAAACCGCCACCGGCATGATGACCCTCGAAAGCTGAGCCGCCCCGCTGTACCTGGCCTCTGTGAGGCCGGCCTTCCACCGGGGTCACAGACCCCGGGGCTACAACTCAACTCAAGGTGATGCTCACGGTTCTGATTCTTCCGGTGATGGAGGTGAGCGCGTCCAAACTTCGGTTGCACCTTCAAAGCGCCGAATCGTGTGCATTGAGTTGGTTGGGGTTTCATTACGTTATGGGCACATCACGGAATCCAGCATCCTTAGATCTGCCGAGGCCAACAGTTTCGGCGAACCACGAGCGAATAGCTTCGAAAGCCCCTGATGATCGGGCTGTCCTGTATGTCCACAATCTCGAAGTGGGACGCTGGATGCGGACCCGTATGTCCGGTGGTGTGGGGCCCGTGGCTGACTAATACTTAGTCACGGAGACCCCGATTGTCCCGCTATTATTCGGTCGACGGTCTCATTCCAGCCAGACCGTTAAACCCCCGGCGGTTAATAATGAATTGTTGAGGAAATTGCGCATTGTGGCCGTGACGGTGTATTTTCCCGGCTTAGTCATCGGATAGTATTTGAAATCAAGTTCTTCCTTATAACCAAAGCCAGGTTTAGCTGAATTGATTTTTTGCAATGCAAAGAAGTTCTCCTTTTTCGGTTCCAGTGTGATTTCGTAGGAGCGTTGAAATTTGGAAAAATAGTCGTTAATATCTTCTTGCGTCAAAGCAGGATGCGGGAATGCTTTGACATCATCACCCATTTCCGACTTAATATTCAGTGTTGCATAAGTGTGTTCATCAATCGGCCAATCACGATACTTGAAAGTGATGCTTTGATTAGACGTGTTTTTATATCCTATCCACAAGTTAAGTTCTTCATCGGCTTTGACGCGAAATTTCTCAGCGGTGAGTAGTGTTGAAAGACCGTTTTGAGTTTGAGACCAAGCTGGACTAAGTTCAACCGCAGACGCTATCAATTTGGCGTCTTCATCTGTATGGAGCCTTGTGCCATCGAGCATGAGCTCAAATTTCGGTGCTTCAGTTCCGACGGATCGCAGAAAGAAAATATAATCTTTCTCAAGTTGCAGCCGCCCAAGTTCCATGACATGAAGCGGCTGTAGTTGAATCGCAAAAATACCTGGTTTAAGTGATCCCTTAAAAACTCGTTTGATTTCCACTTCTGCACTATCGCCTGAAGAACGGAAGTATTGTTGCAGCACGCGAGTGGTTCGCGCCTCAATGATAGCATCGGCTTGGACAACGACTACATTGAGCGGCAGATGAGCGCGTGAATAAGCGTTTGCTTTTTTGGGGGATGCAGCAAGCGCGAATGCCAAGAAGAACCAAGTGTAATGTTTTTTCATATTGCTTCCTTGTTCAAGTTAAACTCATTTCAGAACCTGCTGCACGCATCAAAGCCGCGCGCAGCGGGACAACTCAAGCCCTTTGCGCTCTCAGTGTTGCTGGGTGCTCATCAGAAGAAGTCGAGAATGTAGCCAATCGGGCGCAAACCACGTCCGTATCTTTCAAATCTACCTCTAAAGTCAACTCCAATGACCTCAATTCTGCCGGGTCTCCACTGACACTTATGAACACCCGGAACAGACAGGTATGTATCTGATGAGCTCACGCTGCTAGGCACCGTTAGGTCTATAGCATCGCCGGTCTGATGCCGTGAAACAGAAGTCAGATGAGTCTCTTGGTTCGGATACTCAAATCGCAGTTCGCCACTGCCGTCCGAGCGGAGGGTTAGCCAGTAGGTCGAATGTCCGCACCATGAGTCAACAGGCGGAGCTGTGTAGGTGTAGGAACCGGGAACACCTCGCAACCGCGAGGTGTATCTGGCCGCACAGCAGGAAAGCCAAACAGCCAACCCGATGAGCAATACTCGCCAGACTCGAAGCCGTTTCACGAGTGACTTGGTGCTCATGGGCGATGAACTTGATTCTTGGCCGAACTTGTTGATGGGAAACAAATTTGTCAATTACGTCAAGACCTTTATCGCCGACATTTTTGTGGATTATGACCGGGGGGGTGATGATGGGCGATGGGCGGGACGCCGCTGCCGCGGGGTGGTGTGCAAATGGGCTGCGGTGCGGCTTGACGGGGTGGGGGGCCGGGTGGCATGGCTTGCGGGTAATGGGGTCTTCGTCATCGTCGTTGGGGTTGCGCCTGCGGCCGGTCGCGCTCGCGGTGGTGAGCGGGGCGGGGCTGCACTTTGCCTTTCCGCCGTGGAACGTGGAGGTGCTGGCGTGGGTGGGGCTGCTGCCGCTGCTGGCGCTGCTGTGGCCGCTGGGGGTCGATGGGCGGGGGCTGCGGCGGCCGTTTTGGACGGGTTATGTGGCGGGGCTGGCGTTCTTTTTTCCGGATGTGGCGTGGGTGCGGCACTCGGCGCGGGTGACCCACGGGGCGCTGGACCATGAATGGCTGGGCTGGGGGCCGGAGCTGCTGGGGGCGGCGGCGGTGACGGGGCTGGCGGGCTATTGCGCGCTCTACTTCGGGCTGTGGACGTGGTTTGTGGCGCGCTTTGCCTGTCCGCGGGCGGGGCGGCTGACGGGGGGGACGGCGGCGGAAAGCACGATGGAATCCCTGCGCTGCTGCGGGCTGGCGGCGGCGGCATGGGTGGGCTCAGAATGGCTGCGGGGCTGGGTGCTGACGGGCTTTGGCTGGGATGGGCTGGGGGTGGCGCTGCATCGGAACACGGCGCTGATCCAAATCGCGGATGTGGTGGGGGTGACGGGGCTGGCGTTTCTGCCGGTGTTCGTGGGCTGCGCGGCGTGGGTGAATGTGATGCGGCTGGTGCGGCAGTGGCGGGGGCAGGGGACGGTGCGGAGCCGCCTGGACTTCACGCTGGCGATGGTGCTGCTGCTGGGGGTGGCGGTGTATGGGATGCTGCGGATCCGGGCGCCGCTGGCGGAACCGGCGGTGGAGGTGCGGACGCTGCTGGTGCAGCCGAATGTGCCGCAGGTGGTGCGGTGGGATGAGAACACGGATTTGATGACGTTTTATCAGCGGCTGCACGAGCGGACGCGGCTGTATGCGGAGGCGCGGGGGGGGGAGGCGTCGCCGATGGATCTGGTGGTGTGGCCGGAGAATGCGGTGCCGATCGTGCTGGATCAGGATGCGGAGGCGGCGGGGTTTCATCGCTCGTTCTTCGATGAGGTGCTGGGGGAGGGGGATTTTTCGTTGCTGACGGGGGTGGGGACGCGGGCGGCGGAGGCGGGTCAATTTCACAATAGCGCGCTGCTTTTTCACGATGACTTCGAGACGCAGCAGCGGGCGCACAAGGCGCATCTGGTGCCGTTCGGGGAGTATCTGCCGCTGCGGGAGGAGCTGGGCTTCATGGAGACGCTGTTTGGGGACATCCTGCCGGGGGATTTCCAGCCGGGGAGCGGCTACGAGCCGCTGCGGATGCGGCTGGATGCGGGGCGGGAAGTGGAGCTGATCCCACTGATTTGTTTTGAGGATACGGTGGGGCGGTTTGCGCGGCGGTTTGCGCGGCCGGGGCCGCAGATCCTGGCGAATGTGACGAACGATGGCTGGTTTCTGCAAAGCCGGGAGACGGAGGTGCATCTGGCGAATGCGGTGTTCCGGGCGGTGGAGCTGCGGCGGCCGATGCTGCGGGCGGCGAACACGGGGGTGAGCTGCTTCATCGATCCGCTGGGGCGGGTGATGTCGCGGCTGGAGGATCCGGTGACGGGGTCGAGCTTTCTGGAGGGCTGCCTGCCGGGGGTGCTGCGGGTGCCGGTGAACGGGGAGATGACGTTTTACGCGCGCTTTGGCGATGCGTTTGCGTTGGGGTGCCTGGGGCTGTGCGCGGGGGTGGTACTGGTTGGCTGCGCGCGGCGCGGCAAGGGGAAGGCGGGCTGAGATTACAGCAGGGTGCTGTCGTCGCTGCGCTCGAGGCGGCCGATCTTTTTCTTGATGATTTCGAGCTGGATGGTGAGCTCGTAGGCGGCCTTGACGCAGTCGGCCTGGGTGTCCTTGTCGTCGAGCTTGTTGATGGCGGGAGAGATTTTCATCATCTGCAGGGCGATGATCTTTGCGGCTTCGCGGATTTGTTGAATGGCGGCGGCGCGGTCCATGGGGGGAAGAAAAGTTGAAAGCGGAAATCTGAAAGCTGAAAAACGGAAAACTGAACGCTGGCTCAGCCGCAGACGAACCTGCGGGTGGCGGTGGTGCTTTTGGCGGCGGCTTTGAGGGCGGGGAGCGGGCGGCTTTGGTCGCGCTGCTGGCGCAGCCACTCGCTGGGGGAAAGGCCCTGCACCTGGCGGAAGGCGACGCTGAAGTGGCTCATGCTTTGATAACCGACGTCGAGGGCGGCCTCGCTGGTGTTGTGGGTGCCGCGCGCCATGAGGGTCATGGCTTCCTCGATGCGGAGCTTGCGCAGGTAGTGGGTGATGGTCATGCCGGCGGCCTCGGTGAAGGTGCGGGAGAGGTAGTGCGGGTTGCAGCCGCAGAGGCGGGCGAGTTCGGCCAGGGTGGGCGGCTGGTCGAGGCGGGCTTTGAGGGCCTGGCGCACGCGCTCGACGCGCTCAAGGGCGACGCGGCGGGTGCGATGGCAGAAGAACTCCTGGCTTTGGGCGTCGAGCAGGACCTTGCGGAAGAAGAACTCGTTCATGCGGCTGCCTTCGAGCAGGAGGCGGGCGGCCTCGCACAGGCTGGGGGCCATCAGGCCGCGCGCCCAGGCGCGGTCCTCCGGCTCGAGCGGGCGCACGAGGGCGGCGTGGCCGCGGTGGTTGAGGAAGAGCGCGCGCCAGTCGCCGGAGAGGTCGCCCGCGGCGGCGCCGAGTTCGCGCATGATCCAGGCGATGGGGAAGACAAGCAGGAGGGCGCTGTGATTGGCGACGCCGGCGAGCTCGAGGTGATGGTCCTCCAGGCGGTCGGAATGCAGCCAGAGGATGGAGCTTTCGAGGGCGCGGGTGCGCTGCTGGGAGGGCTGGACGGACTCATGCCAGAGGGCGCGGCCGGAGAGCATGAGCAAGCCGCAGATGGAGGCGGGAGGGAGGGCAGCGCGCCAGAGGCCGCCTTGGCGACGGGCTTCGGCGGGGTTCAAGGCCCGGCCGGTGTCGGAGGAGGAGAGGTTCAGGCCGAGCCAGCGACTGGAGGGAGAGAGTGCAGCCATTTGTTATTGAGACTTTTTATCAACTTGGATGAAATGGTCAACCTTTTTGATGGTCTGCGCCGCCTTTTTGCTGCGGTTTCGCGGTCGAGCGGGCGAAAACGGGCGTCATTTGTCCGCCAGTTCGAGGCAAGGCTCCGGCAGAGGGCGGCGGCAGTCGTGGTGTTGTTTGGTGAGACGCCGTGCCGGTGTCCCTTTACCCATGAACAAGCCCTTGCTCATCCTCTATGGCAGCGTCACTGGCAACGCTGAATACTGCGCTGAAGAAACCTGCAACGCTGCCCGCCAGCGTGGTTATGATCCGACGGTGGAAAACATGGCCAGCGCCGACATCGTGCTGCTGCGGACTTTCCGTCATGTGCTGGTACTGACGAGCACCTATGGGGAGGGTGATGCGCCGGATGGTTGCGAGGAGTTTGTCGAGGCGGTGGTGGCGGCGCGCGAGCCGCTGGAGGATATCGACTTTGCGGTCTTTGCGCTGGGCGACACGGCGTATGAGCATTTCTGCAAGTGCGGTCGCGACATCGATGAAGGCCTGTTCCGCGCGGGTGCCCAGCGCCTGCTGCCGATCGTGCAGTGCGACCTGGATTTCCAGGAGGAGCTCGAAAAGTGGATCGTCGAAGCGCTCGACGCCCTGGCTTTCGAGCGCGTGCTGCAATCCTGAATTCGTCCAAAAACCCCGCAAATATCCCCTTCATGTCCAGCGAGCCCCGCATCGCCTACAGTTTCACGCGCCCTGCTTTTGACCTCGACCGCATGCGGCCGGACCTGTGGCAGGTGGTCAAGAATGGCCAGACTCTAATGCTGAGCCTGCAGCCATGCTGGGAGGATTTGCTACCGAGCCTGTCGAAGCTCGATCTGCTGATGGCCTGCGCGGTGACGCCGGCGATGTCGGTGGCCACCGCGCTTGCCCCGGCGCGTCTGACGCCGCTGCCGGGCGGCGATCGCTGGCTCTGCCTGGAAACGGCGATGGAACTCGACGCCAGCCGTTTGGTGTCCGCCAGCATGGTGATCGAAGGGCAGGGCGAGCACACATTTGCCAGCCTGCAGTTTTTTGATCGCCATGGCGACGGCGCGCTCAAGCTGCTGGCGACGAATGGCACGGACTTGAAGGCCTTTCATCACCTGGCCCGGCAGTTTGGGATCGAGATGGATGAGACTGAGAAAAGGGTCGAGGATCAAGCACTGGCGCATCGGACCCTGGATGAGGACGAGGCGAGCAGTGTGAGGGCGCAGTGGCTGAGCCTGTCCCGCACGCTGCCGGAGAATGATTTCCCGGGTCTAAACGGGGTGACGCGGCTGGCGGCCCTGCGCGCGGCAGAAGCAGACCTGGCCTGGCGTGTGCCGGCGCAGGCGGCACGGGCGGCGGTGAGCGTGGCCATGCTGAACGACGCGCCGGTGGGCGCGGCCGTGCGCACGCCTGCCAGCTTCCTCCCAGCGGGCTTTTATCCGCAGCGCTGCTCGTCCTGCGGCTGTGGCGCCACCTACTTTTCGGACTCGGTGCAGCTCACGCTGCGCCAGCCGCAGGCCAGGCAGGGCGAGGTCTGGGTGGTGCGCTTTGCTAATGGCGCGCGCGAGGTCTGCTGCCTGGAGTTTTATGATGACAAGGGCCGTTTCACGGGCGGCATCGGCCTGCGTCCTGAGGCGGCGCCAAAGCATCACCAGCTTTGGAACAGCGTCTTGTCCGGGAACAGGGCGGTGGCGGCGGTGACTTCGCCGCCCAACTGATTCCGCCGCAGCAGGAGAAGCACGTCAGCGGCGCTGGCGCGCAGGTGCAGCGGGCAGTGCGCCGGCAGTTCGCACTGCTGCCCAACATGCAGTTCCAAGGCGCAGCCGCCCATGCGCACGCTGGCGCTTCCAAACGTCACCAGTAGCGTGGCTTGGCAGGAGAAACAGGCTCGAAAGTCCCGGGTCTCGTTGGTGACGCCGACCAGGTGGGCTTCCACGTCTTCATTGCGGAACAGACAGCGCTGGGGGCAGCCAGGAAAAAAGCCAAGCTCGTTCATAGGCATCCACATTGGCTCTGGCGGTTTGCCGTGCTGCTGTTGTCATGACGCAAACCCTCGCTGCTTTGAGGTGCTGGCAAGGCGAGAAGGGTTGAGCTATTGATAGCGCGACACAATCGCAAGATTTGGGTTGCTTCAAAAGGGCTTCTGAATCTTGATGCGGCTCTCCCGTTTCCCGCCATGAAATCCCGTCCGTCACCTCTCCTGCATCAAAGCAATACCACGCCACACTGGGCGCGCTCTGTGCTGGCCGCCGCCTGCGCTTTTGCCTGGGCCGCTGCCTGTGCTCAGGAAGCCGCGTCCACCATCGCGGCAGATGCCATCGACCTGGCGCCCGTCACCGTGATCGGTGACGCGCCGAACATCCTGCGCATCGCGGGATCAGCCGCCGTGGTCAATGAGCAGCAAATTCAGCGGCAAACCTACACCAATCCCAACCGGGTGCTGCAGCAGGTGCCCGGCGTTTACGTGCGCGAGGAGGATGGCTTCGGCAACTTTCCGAACATCTCGCTGCGCGGCGCGGATGGCGGCCGCAGCAGCAAGGTGACGATCATGGAGGATGGCGTCATGATGGCGCCGGCGCCGTACTCTGATCCGTCGGCGTATTACAGTCCGCGTGTCGGCCGCATGAGCGGCATTGAGGTGCTGAAAGGCTCCAGCCAGGTGCGTTACGGCCCGCAAACCACCGGCGGGGTGATCAACTACCTCGCCACGCCTTTCGTGGACTTGCCGCCGCCTTCGCTGCTCGATCCCGTCCCTGGCGATGCCAAAAATCCCGGCGGCAAAAGCAGCAAATCGCCGGTGACGCCGCAGCCTGTTGCCGGACTTGACAGCGCCAGCGCCGGCTATTTGAAATCCACCTATGGTTCCTTCAACACCTGGTACAACCATGCTTGGTGGGGGCACACCCAGCGCACCGGTGCTGGAACGATCGGAATGTTGGTGGAGTTCTTTCACAATCAGTCCGACGGCTTCCGCAACATCGACAAGGCGGGCGGCGACACTGGCTTCACCACGATCGAACCGATGGTGCGCCTGTTTTGGGAGCCTGACTCAGTCATGAAGCAGCGTTTCGAGTTCCGTTTCGGCTACACCTATTTCGATGCGGACGAGACTTATCTCGGCCTGCTTGAGAAGGATTTTCGCGCGGATCCTTTTCGCCGTTATGTGGCCAGCCAGTACGACAACATGCGCAGCGACCAGTTTCGCTACTCGCTGAGCCACGTCATGCAGCCGACAGATGATCTCCGCATCGAGACCACGGCGTATTACACCTCCTTCGACCGTGCGTGGTACAAGCTCGACGAAATCAGCGATGTGGAAGGCAATGCCATCGGCCTGGCGGCGGCGCTGGGTGCCTCCGGCCTTGGCTACGACATCGTGCGCGGCGCCGCGCCCGGCTCCTGGAAAATCCGCGCCAACGACCGCTCCTACCACACGCTGGGCGTGCAGACCCGTGCTGACTGGAGCTTTGCGACCGGGAGTTTGGAACACGATCTCACTCTCGGGGCGCGTCTTCATTACGACGAAAGCAGCCGCTTCCAGCGCGACGACCGTGCCTGGGTCAATGGCGATGGCAGTGTGCGCGGCGTCAGCCGGGGCCGCCAGGGCGAGGCCGGCAACCGCGACGGCAACGTGCTGGCCTACTCGATGTTTGTGGAGGACGGCATCCAATTCGGGCGCCTGACCGTTAAGCCAGGCCTGCGCTGGGAGCATCTGGAGATGGAGTTCACCGATCGCGCCGAGGAGGGGAACCTCAATCGCGTGGTCAGCAGTGGCTCGGGCAGCCTGGATGCGCTGGCGCCTGGTGTCGGTCTTGTTTATGAGCTAGCCGGCACCTGGAGTCTTTTCGGCGGCTACTACCGCGGCATTTCCACCCCCGGCCCGCGCGATTATCTGAAGGACGGCATCGACCTGGAAATCAGCAATGGCTACGAAATCGGCGTGCGTCATTACACACCCGCCCTGCAGGCGGAGCTGGTTGGTTTTTACACCGACTTCGACAGCCTGATCGTGCGCGACAGCCTGGGCGGCGCCGGCAGCGGAGGGGACGCCAACGGTGGCGCCGCGGAGGTGTACGGCATCGAGTTTGCCGCGCGCTGGGACGCGCTGGCGTCCAGCGGAAGCGACTGGCGCCTGCCGCTGCGAGTCTCCGCCACATACACCCAGTCCGAGATCACCTCGGGCAGCGGGTCCGCGGATGCGGAGTCGATTTTCAGCGGGGGCACGGCTGGCAGCGAGCTGCCCTACACGCCCGAGTTCATGGCCTCGGCGGGACTGGGAGTCGAGTATCGCGGCTTCGGGCTTTATCTTGACGGCACCTACACCGGCGAGATGTACGGCACCGCCCGCAACACCAGCAGCCTGCGTGATTTTGACGGCAATCCGGATGCCCGCTACGGCAAGACAGACAGCGCCATCGTGCTCGATCTCTCCCTGCAATACCAAGTCACGGAGAACATCCGCCTGATTGCCGGCATCAGCAACGTGACCGGAGAGGAGTATGTCGTCAGCCGCCTGCCCTACGGTGCGCGCGGCAACCAGCCGCGCTCATATTATGGCGGTGTGGAGATTCGTTTCTAACGCGTAGTCAGCCGCCTTCAAGGCTGGCGGCAGGCGCCCCGGGGAGCACTCTTCGGGGCGCTTCTTTATATGCCGATCATGGCAAATAAATGCTTGCCGCTCTGTTGAAGGCAGGCTTGCATGCCCTTTTGATATCCCTCGCATGCTTGCCGCGCTTCTGATCCTCGCCGCCCTCGCCGTCGCTTACGCCAACGGCGCGAACGCCAACTTCAAAGGGGTGGCGTCGCTCTTCGGCAGCGGCACGACCGGTTATCGCACTGCCTTGCATTGGGCGACCCTCACCACCGCGGCGGGCAGTCTTGCCGCGCTGCTCGGCACCAGCGTGCTGCTGCAGGCTTTTTCTGGCAAAGGGCTCGTGCCGGCTGATCTCGCTGGCCAGCCTGTGTTCTTGCTGGCGGTGGCGCTGGGAGCGGCGCTGGCGAATCTGCTGGCCACATGGCTGGGGTTTCCCGTCTCCACCACGCACATGCTCATGGGCGGCCTGCTGGGTGCCGGGCTGGCGGCGGATCCGGGCAACGTCAATTATGCCAAACTTTGGGACAGCTTTGCCAAACCGCTGCTGTTCGGTCCGGTGATTGCGATCGCGGCCGGCGGACTGCTTTACGTGTTGTTGAGGGCGCTGCGCCTGGCACCCGATCACCGCACGCGCACGCTCGACACGCTGCATTTTCTCAGCGCCGGAGCGGTGTGCTTCGCGCGCGGCATGAATGACACGCCGAAGATGGCGGCTTTGCTGGTCGGGACAGCGAGCCTGAGCAGCGATGCCGCGCTCGTGCTGGTCGCGATCTGCATCGTGCTGGGCGGATTGATCAGCTCCCGGCGCGTGGCGGAAACGCTGGCGCACAAGATCACCGACATGAATCCGGGGCAGGGCTTCGCGGCCAATCTCACGACGGCTGTTTTGGTTTTGCTCGGTACGCTGAAGGGCCTGCCGCTTTCCACCACCCACGTCAGTGTCGGCGCGCTGCTTGGGATCGGCATCACCACGCGCCAAGTCAAGTGGCGCACGGTCATTCCGGTGCTGCTGGCTTGGGTGGTCACGCTGCCGTGTGCGGCGGTGCTGGCGGCGCTGGCTTTTTGGATGCTCAAGTAGGGCAGGCGGGAAGTGCCCGCGGATTCGTCAGATGGACCGCATCTCACCGGTGTGACTGGCGTCGTATCCGGGCAGCTCGCCCACCAGCCTGCGGTAGGGGCGGCTGCGCAGCAGGCGGATGAACGCTTGCAGGCGCGGGTCATGCTCGTGGGCAGTGGAAAAACAAAAATCCAGGGATTCCTGGCGCACCGGCAGGAAGCGCAATCCGGCGTCCTCCGCGCAGAGACGCACGCACACGCCCGCCTCCGCCCAGCCGCCGCGCACCGCCTCAGCCACGGCGGCATGACTGAGCGCGGCGCGTTTTGACTCGCTCGTTTTGCCGAGCAGTTCCTCCAGGCATTCGCGGGCGGCGGAGCCTTTCTCCCGCAGGGCCCAATGGCGGACGGTCCTGACACAGGCGGCCAGACTCCGGCTGTGGTTGGAATGAGGAAGCGCCACCCCCTCCTGCCAGTCCGCGCCGCGCAGCAGACGATGACCCGCGCCGAGGCTCGCCCGCGCGCTGTCGGCATTGCGTCCGGGCTGGTCCGTGGTGGAACGGTGCAGCGCCGCCACGTGCACCACGCCTTGCCGCAGCAGGTCCAGCGCCGCGCCGCCGCCGCGGGTAAAGACCAGCAGGCGGAATCCGGAAAATTCGGCGTAAGCGGCGGCCAGCAAACCCGCCGCCGGATCACAGCCGGCCAGCACGAGGGTGCGCGCGGGGTCGAGGCCGCCTGCCCGCTCACGCGGCACGCCGGCGTCGAACACGCCGTCGTGCGCCCAGATGCCTCCCTGCGCGGGATACAGCAGGCGCCGCCCGCCCACTTCGGCTTCCCAGTAGCGGTTGGCACCGCCGCCTCCGGGCGGCCATGCCCACGCCGGTGTGTCCGCCGCCGGCGCGCCGCCGCCGCCAAACAGCTCCTCGACACTGCATTCCAGCGCCCGCGCCACCGCCAGCGCCGCGCTGACGGAGGGGGTCAGCCGGCCGGACTCGATGGCGCTCAGCGAGCTGCGCGGCAGTCCCGCCGCCAGCGCCAGCGCCTCCTGGCTCCAGCCGCGCGCCTGGCGCCGCGCCGCCACGGGATGATGGGCTGGTTGCCTTGACATGGAAAAGGGAGGGAGGGCGGCTCCAGGATGCTGGCAGATTATGTCCTGATGCTGGGCGCTGTCAACCGGGCCGGAAGCCGAGGCTTGATCAGTCCGGAATGAATGACATGATACTGCCTTTCATTGGTATAATACAGTCCAAGCCGCCGCCTTCCTCCTTCCATGCGTCATCTTCTCCCGAGTCTTGTTCTTTGCGCCCTGTCCGGATCCATCGCGGCGGCGGCCACGTTCACGCTGCGCCCGGACGCCTCCGGCAGCGCCAATGGCGACGCCTTTGTGACCACGGGCCCGGAAGGCGGGCTGGCGGACAGCAATTATGGCGGCGCGGGCGCGCTGGCGGTCTCCGGTGCGGCCGGCAGCAAGGGCCAGTTTGCCAGTCTGATTCGTTTCGATCTTGCCGCGGCCACCGCGGCTTTCGACGCGGAATACGGCGCCGGAGGCTGGGTGGTCAAATCCGTGGTTCTGGAGATCAGCAGTTCGGCGGCGAACAACCCGATCTTCAATGCCAACACGCCGGGTCAATTTGCGGTGTCCTGGCTGGCTGCTGACGCCTGGTCCGAGGGAACGGGCAATCCGAACAACCCGCAGTCCAGCGGCGTGGTTTGGAATGATCTGGCGGGTTTGATGGCCAGTCAGCAGGCTTTGGGTGTTTTTTCCTTTGACGGTATTTTTCCCCAGGCCAGCCAATACACGCTGACACCGCCGGCGGGACTGCTGGCGGATTTGGCCGCCGGTGATCCGGCCACCCTCCATTTTGCCGCCGTCGATGAGGGCATGAGCATGGTGTTCAACGCCCGCAGTTTCGGCACCGCAGCCGCGCGGCCGGCCTTGATTGTCACCGTCAAGCGGGCGGTGCCCGGCATGGTGCTTGAGCCCGGCGCGATCACCGCCAACTCCGCCGTGCTGCAGGGTGTCGCCAGCGCTGGCGGGGGCGAGTTGGATCTCTTCTTCGAGTATGGCGAAAGCGAGTCGTTTGGCTTCACCGTGGCCGCCTCGCCGGGCTCGGTGACCGGAGACACTGACACGCCGGTCAGCGCGACCATCAGCGGCTTGCAGCCGGCCACCACGTATTTTTTCCGGCTCAAAGGCGTGGATGGCGTGGTAACGCATCATTCGCCCAGCCGCAGTTTCACCACCGCCGGCGTGGCTGCCATCCGCATTGAGCAGCCCGAGGGCGCGGTTTTGGAAAGCGGCGTCAGCACGGTGGATTTTGGCCAGGTGACAAAGGGCCGCACGCTGTCGCTGGAGTTGGTCATTCGCAATCAGGGCAGCGGTGATTTGGAGCTGGGAGAGCCGGCCATCGACGGCGCTCCTGACGCGGGATTCTTCGTCGATCAGCCGGAGCATGCTGTGGTGCCGCCCGGCGCACACAGCATTGTGAGGGTCACGTTTGCCGCCGACGGCACCGGTCCGCGGTCGGCAACGCTGCGGGTGCCCAGCAACGACCCGGACACAGCGAATTTTTCCATCGCTCTGACTGCCGGGGCCATGTCCGCGGGCCCCGCGTCGCTGCGGCTGGGCTGGGCGGTTTTCATCGTGCTGGAAGAGCCCGGTGCATTCGCGCGGATTCCCGTGATCCGGGACGGCGACAGCGACACCGAGGTGACGGTGGTGCTTGAAATGCTGCCGGATTCCGCTTCCAGCGCGGACTACGTGTTCACAGCGGCGGGGCAGGCGCTGACGTTCCCGGCCTTCGGAGCGAATGAGTTGTTTGTGGACGTGCCCATCGTCAATGACGGCATCGACGAAGCCAACGAGCTGTTTTTTGTCAGGCTGTCAAACCCGTCCGGTCCGGCGCCGGGACTGGGGCTGCCCAGCGCCGCCACCGTGACCATCCTGGACGGTTCCGCGCTGCATTTTGACGGTGATAAAAAAGCGCCGTCGCTCAAGCTGGGCAGCCTGGCTCAGAACGCGCGTGTCAACCTCAACGAGGGCGATGCCCTGCTGCTCACCGGCAGCGCCGCCGACGACAAGGGGGTGCGCGAGGTGGAATTTTCCCTCAATGACGGCCCGTTTGCAAGCGCCGGCCTGAGCGCGCCAGGAGCGCCGAAAACGGAGTGGACGGCGGAAATCCTGCCGAACACGGGAGTGAACACCCTGAAGGTGCGCGCATTGGATTTTGCGGTGGCCGGCGGCGAGGTCATGGTCGTGGCGAGTTCGGTCGAAAGCGCCTCGGTGACGGTGACAGCGGTGCCGGCAGGCTTGGTGGCGAACTCGGAAATGCTGGGCCGCCGGGTGGTCGCGATCCGGGGCAGGGAACTGGAACTTGACGGCAACGCGGACACCTCGATTGCCACGCCCACCGTGGTGCCATTTGCCACCGCGGCGCGGGTGTCGGCGGCAGTGACGCGAGTGTTCACGGTGCGGCGGCCGCTGCGGGTCACGCTGAATGGCGACGGCAAAGTGACCGCCGGCTTTGCGCCGTTCTCTTTTCGCGATCCCGGCCGGGAGCTATCATTGCAAGCCTCCGGCAGGCTGCCGGCGCGCGTCACGACGGCGAATCCGGGAACGATTTTCTCCGGATGGGAGGTGGCGAGCGTCACGCAACCCGGTCTTTCCCAGGAAGCGCTGCTGGCCTCAATCGGCATTGATGAAGCCGCGCTGGCGCAGCCCAAACTGACCTTTGTTTTTCGTGAAGGTCTGGCGCTCACCGCGAACTTCAGCAGCAATCCCTTCGCCAGCCTCGCCGGTGCCTGCCAGGGGCTGATTCACGCGGACACCGGCACCGCTCCAGGCCATGCCAGCGAGGGCCTTTTCACCGCCAGCCTGAGCAGCCGGGGTTCCTTTAGCGCCAAGATTCAGATCGAGGGCTCCAGCCACAGCTTGTCCGGCGTCTTTGACCATCTCGGCAGCGCGCGTTTCGGCCGCCAGCGCGAGAATCAGTTCATCCTGGCACGGCGCGGCAAGCCGCCATTGCGAGGCGCGCTGCAAATCGAGGAGATCAGCGGTGTCATGCGCATCACCAGCACGTTGGAGGCATTCGATCCGCAAACTGGCGCCGTGCTGGCGCGGTCGCGCTTCGAGGCGGCGCGGGCCGCCTACAACGGGCGCAGCGCGGCCACCAGCGTGGAGGATGCCTATCTCACCGTGCCCAGTTCGGAACCCGCTCCCAAAGGGCGCAAGGACGGCGTTTTCAACGTCCTGTTTCCGGCGCTGGCGCCGCATGAGGACGGGGCTCCCGACCCTGACGCGCTGCAAGTGCCCGGCTTCGCCAAGGGGCAGTATCCCCAGGGCGCGGGAGCCGGCACGCTCAAGGTGTCGAAAAACGGGTTGCTTCGCTTCAGCGCCACGCTGGCGGATGGAGCCAAACTGACGTTGTCCAGCAAACTTTCCGCGGCGAACCAGGCGCCGTTTTTCGCGCCGCTATACAGCCGGAAAGGGTTTGTCAGCTTCGACCTTCAACTCGATCACACGCAGGCGGACAGCGATGTGGCGGCCGCCGCCGGGACGCGTGTGCTGTGGTGTCGTCCGGCCAGCAGCGGAAGCCTTTACCCCGGCGGCTGGCCGGGCGTCATCCGGCTGGATTTTCTGGGCGCGAAGTATCTGGGCGAGGGCGTCGTGTTGCGCCAGCCGGATGGCGCGCCGCCTGGTGATCCAGATCCGGTCAACGGCAACGCCCGGCGTGTCTTCAGCGACGGCAGGCTGGTTTCCCCGCTGATCAAGCTGGTGAATGTCGGCACCGGCGGCGCGGTGGGCAAGGTTCCGGACCCCGCCGATGCCAGCCACACGCTGAAGCTCAACGCCCGCACCGGCGTGGTCAGCGGCGGTTTCCTGCACGAGGACGGCAGCCGTCCCGCCTATCAGGCGGTCATTCTGCAAAAAGGCACGCGGGCCGGCGCGCATGGTTTCTTCCTAACCAAACAAGCGCGCGGCAGTGGTTTGACAACGGAAAGCGGCGGCGTTCGTCTGACAGCGCAGCCCTGAATGAAGCCTCTGACCAACATGACCAACATGAGAAACATGCAAGCCACCGCGTTTTTATTGTTATCCGGTCTTTTGCTAACATCCGTGCTGGGGGCGCAGGAAAGGAAGCCGCCCATTCGCGCGGCGGTGATTGGCGGCATGACCATCAGCGGCATGTGGCAGGACTTGAGCGCGGCTTTCGAAAAAGACACGGGCTGGCAAATCAAGACCGTGGTCACCGGGCCGAAGGAGGTGCTGCGGGCCGTGGTGCAGACAGGCGAGGCGGATCTGGTGACTTTGCATTCGAGTGACGAGGCCGCTGACATGGTGGCACGCGGCTGGATGCGCCAGATGCGGCCCTGGGCGCGCAACGAGCACTGCATCCTCGGGCCGGTTGATGATCCGGCGGGCATTCGCGGCCTGACGGATGGCGCCGCGGCCTTGCGTCGCATCGCCGAGACGCAGTCGCCCTTGGTGGATTTCTCGGGGCCGGGCAGCCGCGAGGTGGCCCACCGGCTTTGGAAAAAGGCGGGCATTCGACCGAGCGGTGACTGGTTGCTGCAGGATGCCACGGTGGTGCCGCAGGAGATCGCCCGCTACGCCGCCAGCAGGCGCGCTTATGTCATCGTCGGCCGCATTCCTGTTTTGAAGGGGAAAATTCCAGCCGATGGCATGGAGGTGATGGTGCAGGGAGATCCTGACATGCGGCGCCCCTATGTGGTGATGGAGGCGGATCCGGAGAAGTTTCCAAACGCCAATGCGGCGGGCGCGAAGGTGCTGGCGGACTGGCTGGCGGGCGCGCCGGGGCAGGCGTTTTTGCGCGAGTTCGCAAAAAGCGCGCGCACTGAGGACGGGCCGCTGTTTTTTCCGGCCGACCCTGGCCAGGCGCAGTGAACATGCGGACGCAGAGCGAAGGCGGGCGGACGCGCCGGGGCATGGCGTTGATGCTGGTGCTGGCGGCTCTTGCCCTGAGCCTGGCGCTGCTGGTCGCTTTGCTGTCCTTTGGGCGGCGGGAGATCGCTCTCTCCGCCGCGGCCGCGCGGAGCGAGGAAGTGCAATTGCTGGCAAGGCTGCCGGTGCTGGACGCTTTGCGCGCCCTGGATCAACTGCGACGGGCGACGTCCGCGCCGAATGGCGAAGCGCGTCTCTGGACTTCCCAGCCGGGATTGATCCGCATCTGGCCGGCATCGGAGGATGACAGCGGCCAGGTCATCCGGTTGTATTCTCACCTTCTTCCGGATGACGCGCCGTGGGATGCGGCGGAGGCGCTCGGACTCGTGGATTGGCGGCAGCGCCCGGCCGCCTGCACGGATTTGAACCAGCCGCGCTGGAGCGCCGGCAGCCCCGTGTTTCCCATCGCTGATCCTGCGGCGGTGGCGAAAGTGGAGGGATTCGAACTAACTGCTCTGCCGGCAGCGGATGGGGCGCACCCGCTGCCGATGCCGGCCGCCTGGATTTATGTGCTGCGGGACGGCCGCCGGGTGCGCCCCCTGCCGGGAGCGGGTGACAGGGCGGTATTTGCGGAGGAGTGGATCAGCGAGGAAAATCCGATCGTGGGCCGCTACGCTTTCTGGACCGATGATGAAAGCTGCAAGCTCAATCTGAATACGGCCAGCGAACCGGTCTTCGACGGCCCGGCGCACGCCCGCACCCGGGCGGACACGGCGATGCAGACGAATCGTCCGGCGGCGGGGGAGTTCCATCGCTTGCCCGGACATCCCGCCTTCACCGCCCTGAGCCCGGTGCTGGCTGGCCTGGGCGAGGAAACGGGAACGCAGCCGCTGCTTGCCCCCAAGGAGGCGGGCCCGGCGGAGTGCTGGCCGTTTGTGCGGGCCGCTTTGCAATGGAATCCAAACGGCCCAACGCCGGAGTCCTGTGATGCGGGCAGTCGTGGAGGCAGCGCGGCAGTGTCCGGGAAGGTGATTCCGCGCCAGGACGAGCGCTATCTCCTGCTCGGTGACGCGCTGCTTTCGCCGCAAAAAATCGGGTGGCCGCAAATGGAGTTTCCGCTGCCGGTCACGCGCAAGGCCCTGCGCGAGCGCGCGTTTTTGCTGACCACGCACAGTGCCGCGCCGGAGCTGACACCGTGGGGAGGTCCGAAGGTCTCGTTGTGGCCTGTTTTCGCGGAGGTCTCGCTGCGCGGTGCGCTTGATGAAACGCTGGCTTCGGCGGCGGAGCATGACGGGAGCGCGTTTTATTTTCAGCGCGCCGCTCCCTGGCTGCCGGGAGAGCCCGGCAGCAGTCAAAGCATGACGGCGGATTGGTCGGTAGTGCGCAACCGCGAGCTGCTGGATTATCTGACCGGGCTGACGGACCGGGTCGTGCCCGGTTACGACGGCGCGCTGGTGGAAACGCATGGCGCGGCCAACCGGGATCAGCTTTTGCTCAGCATGATTGACCTGCTGCGCTGGGCGGTGAATCCGCTGTCCGCCGCGGGCGTCTGGGCTCAGCCGCCACCGGGAAAACCCGGCGCCGCCAGCGCGCTGCCTTTGCTGGGACCGGAGGCGGTGGAGGACGGCGACAGCCCGGCGCGGCGCGGCTTTGGGCGGTTTCCCACCGTGACCGAGGTGGCGGTGGTGATCGCCTTCACGGAGGTGGAACGCGATGCCGCCGGCCAGCCGCTCGATGCGGATGGCGATGGATTTTGCGACCGCGCCACCAAGCTGCGCGCGTTCATGATCGTGGAGCCGTGCCTGGTCGCGCCGGGCGCCCCCGCGCCTGCGGCGGCCTTGTGCTACCGGTTTCGCAGGCTGATGCACTGGCGCATCGGCAGGCAGAATCAAAGCCTGCTGCTGCCGGGCGGCAGTGTTTTGAACCGCTGCACCTTTGATGCCTCGATGCCCTATCCCCCCGGCGTTGCAAATGCGTCATGGGATGACACCGGAGGGTCCATGCCGGGACTGGCCGCGCAATTTCTCCAGCGCGACGGGTCACCCAAGTTGGCCGGGCAGCGCGATGATCCGGATCGTGATTTCCCGTTTCTGAGCGAGCAGGACGTGGCGCTCGCGTCCGGCGAAGGCGCGCCGGGGAGCCGGCTGCCGTTCAACTGCGGCTTCATCACGCTCGATGTGCTGCCGGTGGATGCGGCGCCGCAGTCTCCCCGTCCAAATGACTCGGTGCAGAGCATCGAGCTTTCATTCACTCCGCAGGAGTTGGTGGTGCCGAAGTTGCGGGTGGCTGATTTTGCCGGCGGCCCGCGTGATCTGGCGCGGCGCTTTCTGCCGGTGGCGTCGGTGGAAACTGGGCGCGACGGCCGGCCGGTCCAGGTTTGGCGGCTGCCGCTCATTCAGGAGGGTGATTTGGTGCGCTCAGTGGAACTCAATCCAGACGGTCCCAGCGGCGGCGATGTCAGGCTCATTGCCGCGCGGCGCTGGGTGCCGATGGTCGAGGTCAATGGCTCGTTGGGCGCATCGCCGCGCTATTTTCGGGATCATCCCGCGGCGGTGGAGGATCCTGAAGTGGCGGAATCACACTCCTTGCGGGAAAGCCGCTTTCAATGGACGGGCCGGCACTACGGTCAGGGGCCGCCGGACTGGATGCCGCCGCCCGCGGCGCTGGACCATGCGAGCGGTGGCGCTGCATTTGAGGACGGGCCGTTCATTTTGCGCATGAGCGCCGGCGGCGCGTTCGAGGCGGCGGGCCGCTATTTGGGAGGCTCCCCGCTGGGGCAGGTGTCATCCGCGTTTGTGTTCGGCGGCCTGCCCACCGGTTTGTTTGGCCGGCCGGGCGATGACGCGCCTTGTGCCTGGCAGAGTTTGCGGCTGCATCCCTTTGGCGGGACCGCGTCATGGCCGCCGGCGCCGGTTCATTTGTGGCTGGAGCTGTTTTGGATGCCGGTCACCGAGCCCCGCTTGCTCAGCCGTCACCTGGCCACAGAAGGCAAGGTGAATCTCAATCATCGCCTGGTCCCGTTTCCATGGATTCAAAGGCGCAGTGCTTTGCACGGGGTTTTGAAGGGCGTGGAGATGACGGTCATCCCGGCGGACGCGCTCGACGCCGCGGGGGATCATGCCAAGCGCGGCCGTGCCGGCGATGGAGGGCTGCTCGACGCCTCCTTCCGTTATGCGATTGACGCCGGGAAGACCCTGCGCGCCCTCGACGCCAAACTGGATCGTGATGGAGCGTTCCGCACGCCTTCGGAGATCACGGAGATCCCGCTGGCGCCCGCGCGGGTGCCGGGTCGTGTTTACGCCGGCAACGGCTGGTCGGCAGCGGATCCGCAGGCGCTGGAGGGCGGGGCGCTGCGCGACTGGTGCGCCACGGCCGGCAGTCTTCTTGAGGAACCCTATGCCGCGTTGTATCCCCGCCTGTGCACACGATCGAATGTGTTTCGCGTGCACTATCGCGTGCAGGTGCTGAGGCAGCCGCGCGGCGTGGAACCGGCGGTTTGGGATGAAGGGAAGGGGCGCATTGCGGCTGAGCAGCGGGGCAGCGCTTTGATTGAGCGCCGGCTGCGAGAGGAGGACGGCGGGTCTGCCGATCCTGCCACGGCAGCGGGGCGTCCGATTCATCTTGACGGCCGCCACCACTGCCAGATTCTGAGCACGGAAATGTTTTGATGACGGATGCAGCCCCTTCGTTCCACCGCCTTCTCACTGATTGAAACCCTGCTCGCCCTGGTGGTGTTGTCGGTTGGTTTGCTGGCCGTCATCGCGCTGCTGCCGGCCGGGATTCGGTTTCCAGATGAGGCGACGGTGCGCGAGGCTCAGGCCCGCATCATCCGCTGGTCGGCCGGCTGGCTGGAGGCGGGAGCGGACAGCGCGGAGGTGCGATACTTCGATGCGCAGGGATGGCCGCTGGCTTCGGAGGATGAGGAGCCGGCGTGGGCGGCGCATTTTTCCCAGCCTGTCTCTGAGGGGAAAACCAGGCCGGACACCGTCGTTGAAATCCGGCCTGTCCGGCCGCGGGGAGCGCAGGCGGTGCCTGGGCGCGTTTATCATGTGCAAACGCCGCCGCCATGAAGACGGGACGGCTTCGTTTTGCCGGGTTCAGCCTGCTGGAGCTGCTCGCCGCGCTGTCCATCACGCTGATCGTCGCCCTGATGGCGGGTGCGTTGCTCAACAGCCAGCAGGCCGCCTTGCGCCAGGCCCGGGAACGGGCCGGTCTGCTCGATCAACAGCGCATTGCCGCCACCTATTTGAGCCGCTGGCTTGACCGTGCGGTGGCGCCTCCACAGGTCGTTGACGCGAGCCTTCTGCCGCCGCCTTGGGCTGCGGACGCGGTCAGTCCGGTGCTGGTTTTTCAGGCGGTCACTCCCGACTCCGGCGGCGGGCTGCCGCGCACGCGCGCGCATGGTTTTTGGATCGCTTACAGCGGGGATGAGCCTTGGCGGCCGGGTTTTATCAAAGCGACCGGATCATGCTTCCGCCTCATGCACCGGATGGATGGCGACGCGCCGGCGCCCTGCGCAATCGAGGCGGGCGATCCCGCTCCCTGGCTCACGCGTCACCTCCAAGACGCCGCCGCTCCTGTGGTGCCTGCCGCCGAGCACGTGCTGGCCCTCGTGGCCGGGCAAGGCGCGCCTTGGGGGCTGCAGATCGTCCTCACCGAGTCCGCCGGGTGGAGGCGTTGCGATCCAGGGCAAAGGGAGAATTTGGCCCGTGATCTGCGCGCGCTCGCCAGCGGCGCTTCGGTCGAGCCCGGCCGGATCGTGCGCCGAAGCCAGGCCGCTCATTTGACCGTGCGCCAGGTCAGATTGGACTGGCCGGACCGATGGCGCGCCGCGCAGGCGCAATAGGTCTGGATGGGCGGGAGGCGTTTTTTTGTCTTTCTGCGAACCTTTTGCGTCGAATCGCCCACGTGGATTGTGATAGGCTGCTGCTGCGGCCGTTGCTATGACTGCACTTCTGCGTGGACGCCACCGAACAACCACCCTTGCTGGAGCGCCTCTTCAAAGAGAGCGCGGAGGATCTGGCGCGTTATTTCTCGCGCCGGCACGGCGGCGACGAGGGGGTGCAGGACCTGGTGCAGGAGACCTTTTTGCAAATGGCGCGCGGCTTGCGCGATGGCAAGTCGCCGAAATGCGAGCGCGGTTATCTTTTTGGCATCGCGCGGCACCTGAGCCAGGCGGTGTGGTCGCGGCGCGCGCAGGTGGTTCCATTGCATCCAGACATGCTGGAGGTCGCGGCCCCTGCGCAGGACGAGCGGATCGAAGCGGCGCGGGAAGTGATTGCAGGCTTGGCGCCGCTGCAGCGGGAGGTCCTCGATTTGCGATTCGCGCAAAGCTTGTCCTACACCGAGATCGCCGAGGTTTTGAACATCCCCATCGGCACCGTGCGCTCCCGTTTGCACCACGCCGTGGCGGAGGTGCGTCATCGTTTGAAATCTGAAACCAACCCCTGAATCTCATGAAATCCGAATCCCTTCATGCTTTGATCATTGACCGTCACTTTGGCGAGCTCTCGCCGGAGGCGGTGGAACTGTTGGAGCATCATCTGGCTGCGAACGCGCAAGCGAGAGATGAAGCTGAGCGCATCCTCGAATCGCTCGAAGTCACACGCGAAACGGTGTTGCGGCATCCGGAGCTGGCGCGCGTGCCGGTTGCAGTGCCCGCAGCTTCGCGGGTGGAAAAGAAATCCGCCATCATGCCCTGGCTGGCGCGCGCGGCGGTGCTGGCTTTGCTGGCCGCTGCGGCGGGAGCGGGCGGTTTCATGGCTGGCCGCTCGGCTCCGGCCGATCCAACCATCGCATCTGCCGGCAACGCGCCCACACCGCGTCGCGAAAGTCCATGGGCCAAGTATCGCATGACGTTCGATCCGGTGGGCCAGGGCATGCAAGTGGTGCGGGTGGATGGGAAAGCCTTGGAGGCGAAGTCACTGCGATGAAAGCGAACCGCCAGTGGTATTGGTTGCTGCTGCTGCTTGCGGGCTGTTTGCCCGAGGAGCGTGTGTGGTGGTCACCCCAGGGAGATGCTGCGCTGGTCAACGTCGATGGACGGCTGCATTTGACTTCGGCCGGGGGCAAGCTCGGTGAGGCGCTCGACGGTGCGACGGTGCTGGATGCGCAAGTGAAGGAGGCGGGCTGGCTGCGGGATGGCAGCGGTTTTGTGGCTCATCGCATCCTTGCGTCCAACCATTGGGATGAGGTTCGGGCAATGATTCCGGAGGAGGAAGTGAAGACGGTGGAAACGATCCAGCCTCTCGTGCTGCCGCTGCTGGAGAGCGCCGCCAAACTTGCCGATCAAGCGACGACTTTGGAGGAGCTTGCGACCGCTTTGCCAGACATGCAGCGCGAGAGATTTGCCTGCGCTTTGCGGGTGGTCCACGAGCAGGACCCGGCCGCGGTGGAAACATTGCTGCACAAGCTGCCTGAGGGCGATGCGTTGGTGGAATCCCTGCGGAAACCGGAGGCTGGTTATTCAGTGAGTGAACTTTGTCTGTTTCGCCTGCACAATGGCCGTGTCGTTGAAACGCGCTCCTTGCTGCGAAGCCTGTTGAAGCCGCTGCTGATGCCGAAGCTGTCTCCCCAGCATGATGCGCTGGCGTTTCTGTGCCTGGATGATGATGGTGAGAGTATGGCGTTGAAGGTGGCCGGCATCGCGGGTGGGGAAGCGCGCGTCGTGGCGCGCAAAGTGAGCGCCGCCTTTGACTGGACACCGGATGGCCGGTCGCTGGTCTTCATGGCGTCCTTGGGTGAAGGCGAGAAACTGCAGAGCGTGTATCGTCTTGACGTCCTGGCGGAAGACGGCGCTGTGATGGATGAACCCAGTCCACCGGTCCCCCTGGCGACCGGCATCACCTTGAGTCACTTGCGGTTGCAGGTGCTCGCCGACGGGCGGGTGTTGTTTGCCAGCCAGCCCGTGACTTTGCCTGCCACTGGAACCGGCCCCGAATTGACTCCCCGGTTGTTTGTCATCGCCGCCGACGGCCGTTCGCTGAACCCATTGCCGACTGCGCCCGGCGACCTGCCAGCGAATCTCGGCTTCTTTGTCGCTTCGCCCGACGGCAAACGCGTGGCGGTGGTCGAGAGCGAGACTGATGCGGTGGCGGTGGTCGAATTGGAGAGCGGTAAAACGCAGATCGTTTCACCGCCGCATCCACGCTGGCAATGCCGGACACTTCCAGCTTGGAGATCCTCGCAAGAGCTGACTTTCGCCGCCCTGAATGACGGGCAACCAGCCTGGATGGAGTGGAGCATTGATGGTGAGATTCGGCTTTTGAGTGCAGGCTGGCCTGCTGCTGCCACTGCTCGGTGGCTGGAACACAAGGAAGCTGAGTCCGTCACAACCAAACCCTCCTCTGCAAAATGAAGCGCGCCCTGATTTCTCTGTTGCTGGCTGGCGCCGGCCTGGCTGATGACACGGCCTTTTTCGAATCGAAAATCCGGCCTGTGCTGGTGGAGCATTGTTATGAATGTCATTCCGCCGAAGCCGGAAAGTCCAAAGGGGGACTGATGCTGGACACGAAACATGGCATCCGTTTGGGGGGGGACACGGGACCTGCCGTGGTGCCGGGCGAGCCGGAAAAAAGCCTGCTGCTTGCGGCGATCAGGCACAGCGATTCCGATCTCGAAATGCCGCCGCAAGGCGACAAGTTGACGGACCCGGTCATTGCGGACTTCGAAAAGTGGATTCGCGGTGGAGCCGCGGACCCGCGCGAAACGGCGGTCAAAACGGCGGAACGCCCGCCTGTGGATGTGGAATCGGGCCGGAAGTTTTGGAGTTACCAGCCGCCGGTCATGCCTGTTGGCAGCGGCAAAGGGATCGATGGTTTCATCCAGGACAAGCTGGCCGAGACGGGCTTGTCCCCCATGCTCCCGGCGAAGCCTGTGGTGGTGCTGCGCCGTCTGTGCTTCGACCTGACCGGTCTGCCGCCCACCCCGCGCCAGGCGGCCGCTTTTTTGACTGAGCCGACGCCGGCGAAGTATGAGGAACTGGTGGATGAGTTGTTGCAGAGTCCGCGCTTCGGCGAGCGCTGGGGACGCCATTGGCTGGATGTGGCGCGCTATGCGGAGTCCAATGGGCGCGAGTCGAATTTGACATTCCCGCACGCCTGGCGTTATCGCGACTACGTCATCGACGCGGTGAGCGCTGACGTGCCGTATGACCGGTTCATCACGGAGCAGATCGCGGGTGATTTGCTGCCGGCCAAGGATGATGCTGAGCGCGCCCGTTTGCTCGTCGCCACCGGCTTTCTTGCCCTTGGCGCGAAAGGGCTCAACGAGATGAACACGGCGCAGTTTGCCGCCGATGTGGCAGATGAGCAGCTCGATGCGGTGTCGCGAGCGGTGATGGCCAGCAGCGTTGCCTGCGCCCGCTGTCACGATCACAAGAGCGAGCCTTTCAGCATGACGGACTACTACGCCCTGGCCGGCATCTTCAAGAGCACCGAGACCTTTTACGGCAACTGGATCGACTCCGAGAACAACAACCACGGCCGCCTCATCCGACTGCCGGACGTGCCCGGCCAAGCCATTATCGGAAAGTCATTGAAGCCAGAGAAGGTGGGCCAGCTCAAATCGCAATTCGACCAGCTCAATGCTGAGGAAAAGGAGCAGAATGAGTACATCGCCAAAGCGCAGGCCGAGAACCGGGACCTCAGTGGCGAATTCAACAAGCTCCTTGGCAATGCGCTGCGCATCTACTGGACACGGGGAGGCGTCGAGGGCGCGCTGGAACGCGTGGATGATGAGGGCAATCCGCGGCCGTTGTGCATGGGGGTCAAGGACGGCAAAATTCAGGATTCACCTTGTTTCGAGCGCGGTGAGATCGCGCATCCGGGGCCGGAGGTGCCGCGCGGCTTTCCGCGCGTCATCAGCATCGAAATGCCGCTGCCAGAGGATCAAAGCGGGCGCGTCGAGCTTGCCAAATGGCTGGTCAGCCGCGACAACCCGCTCACGGCGCGGGTGATGGCGAACCGGGTGTGGCGGCATTTGTTCGGTGCTGGAATCGTGCGCAGCGTGGACAACTTCGGTTTCAGTGGCGAGCGCCCGAGCCATCCGGAACTGCTCGACTACCTCGCCATTCGGCTCATGGACGGCGGCTGGTCGGTGAAGAAGCTCATCAAGGAGATGGTGATGTCTGAAACCTACCGGCAGGCGAGCGGCGCCGCACCTGAGGTTGATCCCGACAACCGGCTGCTTTCGCATGCCAATAAAAGGCGTCTCGACGCGGAGGTGATTCGGGACTCGATGCTCGCGGTGTCCGGTTTGCTCGATACTTCACGCCGGCCCGGATCGCTGGTGGCGGAACTCGACGGCCAGTCGGTGTCGCTCATCGGGTTCAATGCCGAGCTGCCAACCGACCTCGATGGTTCGCATCGGCGCTCGGTTTACCTGCCGGTGATTCGCGATCATCTGCCGGATGTGCTGGAGCAGTTTGATGTGGCGAATCCAAACCTCGTCACCGGCGACCGCGATGTGACCAACGTGCCATTGCAAGCGCTCTACCTGCTCAACGGCCCGTTCACCCAAGAGATGGCGGCTGCTCTGGCGGAGCGTGTTGAGAGAGAGAAGGCGACGCGCCCCGGGCAGATCCGCCGGGCATTCTCGCTTTGCTTCAATCGTGTTCCGGATGCGCGGGAGCAGGCGCTCGCCAGCGCCTTTTTCCAAACGGATTCAAACCACGACGCGGGATTGATGCAGGCGTTTTGCCAGTCGCTGCTGTCGAGCGCGGAGTTTCGTCTGGCAGATTGATTTCACCATGAAGACACCGGTTTGCATTCTTGCGGCCTTCTCCATCGCTCTGCCAGTTGTGCTGGCTGAAGCGGTGAAGCCATGCCGAATCGAAGTGGTGGAAAAAGGCAGCGGCTGGCCAGTGCCCTTGATTGAACTACGCACGACGCATCACCTCAGCTTCGTCACCGACAACGCGGGCGTCATCGCCATGGACGCGCCGGAGCTGATGGGGCGGGAAACTTGGTTTACGGTGATCGGGCATGGCTACGAGGTGCCCAAGGACGGCTTTGGCTACCGTGGCGTGCGATTGACCCCGGAGCCGGGCAAAACGCTGCGGATGGAAGTGACCCGGACGATCCTGGCCAAACGCATCGGCCGCCTCACCGGCGCGGGCTTGTATGCCGAGAGTCAAAAATTTGGCGAACATCTCGACTGGCAGGACAGCGGCATTCATGGCTGCGACAGCGTACAAAACGCCGTGCATCGCGGCCGCCTCTTCTGGGCCTGGGGCGATACCAACATGCCCCATTATCCGCTCGGCCTGTTCGACATGAGCAGCGCCACCACGGCCATTCAAGCGCTCGATTCGCTGGAGCCCCCGCTGCGTTTGTCATTCGATTATTTCACGGACGAAAACGGCAGGCAGCGTGGTGTGGCAAAAATGCCGGGAACCGGGCCGACCTGGGTGTCGGGTTATGTCAGCCTGCCCGATCAAACCGGCGCCTCCCGGCTGGTGGGTTGTTATGTCAAAATCAAACCTCCAATGGAAGCTTATGAGTCCGGGTTGTGTGTGTGGAATGACGAAACGCGCCAGTTTGACCAGTTGCGTGTGCTGTGGACGAAGTCCGAGTCTGCGCCGAAGCAGCCGCCGATGCCGGAAGGACAACCGGCGTTTTGGAAAGACCCGCAGGGAAAGGAGTGGGTGTTGTTCGGCATCTCACTGCCCACTCTGCGCTGTCCGGCGACTTTTGAATCCTGGCAGGATGAGAAGACCTGGGAGGTGCTTAAGCCGCAAAAGACACTGCCCGCTGCCGATGGCGGCAAGGTGACACCGCACAGCGGCTCCATCGCCTGGAACAAACATCGTCAGCGCTGGGTGACGGTGTTCATGGAGGCGTTTGGCAAGCCTTCCGTTTTCGGCGAGCTCTGGTATGCCGAAGCCGATGAGCCCATGGGCCCCTGGGGGCCGGCGGTGAAGGTGCTGACCCACGAGAATTACACCTTCTACAACCCGCGTTTGCATCCTGAGTTCACGCCGGAAGGCTCTGCCGTGCTGTTTTTTGAGGGCACCTACACCAATCAATTTGCGAACCACGCGGCGCCAACGCCGCGTTACGACTACAATCAGATTCTCTACCGCCTCGACCTCGGCGACCCGGGTCTGAAGGCTGCCGCCAAACCATGAAAGCCTGCTGCTTGCTGCTCATCGTTTCTGCTTTGTGCGCAGTGTCAGCGGCAGAGCCTGAGGACGCCAAGGCAAAACCGGCTGCCGTGGACTGGGGTGGCATTTTTAAAGCGCACTGGCAGAACCGGGTGCGGGCGCATCAGGAGCAGAACCTCGCTTGGCGCAACGTGGTATTGCTAGGCGACAGCATCACGGAAGGATTCGATGTGGCGAAGCACTTCCCAGGTCTTCGCGTGTTGAATCGCGGTATCGGCGCGGATGTGATCGGAAATGCGATGCCAAAGGACGATCCGCGCGGTGTGCTGCAACGTCTCGACAGTTCCGTTTATGACTGCGCCGCCACCGATGTCTTCATTCTAATCGGCATCAACGATCTCAACAGCGGCCGCCAAGTGGAGACCATGGTCGAGGGGTATCGCGAACTGCTCGCACAACTGCGTCAGAACATGCCGCGGCTGCGCGTGCATGTGCAGTCGCTGCTGCCCACGCGCGGCGCGCATGACAAACAGAACGAGCCGGTCCGCCGCTTCAATGAGCAGCTCAAGCATTTGGCCGCCGAGTTTGAATGCAGCCTCATCGACCTGCACGCACGGATGATCGATTCGGAGGGCAAATTGAAAGCCGAGTTTACCCAGGATGGGCTGCACATCAACGACGCTGCTTATGGCGTTTGGCGGCAGGAGATTCTGAAGGCCTTGGGATGGCAGTGAAGCGCGTTCTCGCTCAGCGTTCTCTTTTCGTCCGGTAACATGGTTGGCCGCTCCAGCGTTCTTGATCCCATGAAAATCCGTCTGCTGCCATGCTGCCTTGTACTGCTCTTGGTCGTGAATGGCCGAGCGGCTGATGATCCGCAGCAAAAGCAGAATCCGTCTGGCCATTTGGAAGGTACACGCAACGAGGCATTTCTGGCGCAGCTTTCGATTCCTGACGCCGCGCGCTTTTTGGACGCGGGCGCGCATTTGGCCGAGCGGAATTGCTATGCCTGCCACTCCACCTTCACCCACATGGCCGCCCGCAGTGTGATCGATCCGCTGGCGCCTGAGGTGATGCAGTCGCGCATCCTGCTGGAGCGCTTCAACACGCTGCAGTTCGATGCCGCGAAAGCCAAGCAGGTGCAAACTTACCATGTCGCGCGGGTCAGGCTTCTTTCCGCGGTGGAGTTTGCACGGCACGACGCTGTCACCACCGGCAAACTTGCTCCGCTGACCCGGCAGATGCTGGATTTCATGTGGAGCTACCAAAAGCCGGACGGCGGCATCAACTGGCTGAAGGTGCGGGAGGCACCCCAAGCTGTCGATGATTACTGGGCGGTGGCCATGGTGGCGCTGGGCGCGGGCGTGGCGCCGGAGGATTACGCGCAGACTCCAAAGGCCAGGGCTGGCATTGAGAAACTGCGCGGCTGGTTCAAAGGAAATCCAGCGCAGACGCTGCATGAGCGGGGGCTGGTGCTCATGGCGCATTCCTATGTGGGCGGCGTCCTCAGCGATGAGGAAATCAAAGCTCATCAGAGTGCGATCCTGGAAAAACAACATGCGGATGGCGGATGGAGCATGGCCGATCTCGCTCCCTGGCAGAGGAAAGACAAGAAGCCTCTCGATCCGGCGCTGACCGATGGTTATGCGACCGGTTTTTTGTCTTACGCCTTGACGCGTAGTGGCATGAGCAAGATGGAATCGGGTTTCCTGCGCGCGATTGAGTGGATCAAAACTCATCAGCGTCGCAGCGGCGGCTGGTTCACCCAGTCGCCCTTCGCGCGCGACCGCATTGCCACCAACAGCGGCACCTCGCTGGTCATTCAGGCGCTTGAGGCGGCCGGCGAACTGACGCGCCCGGCGGTGACTGGGGAGCAGTTTCGCGCCGCGCATGCGGCGGCCGCCAAGGCAGTGCCTCCCGGCGTTTTCTTGCCGGAGCAGGACGAGGAAAAGAACCCGCTGACGCTGCTGCATGCCGCGGCTCCCTGATGCACCCACCTGCGGATGGAATATTTTTTTGAGTTTCTCCGCTTTTGATTGAACTTTTCACAGCGGAAATGGCACTTGGATAGATGATGAACACGATCTTTTCTCGACGCGAAATGCTTGCCACCATGTCGTCGGGCATTGGCTGGCTGGCCTTTTCCGCGCTGGCGCAGGCGCGTGGCGGACTGGCTGCCAGATCGCCTCATTTTGCGCCGCGGGCCAAGCGCGTCATCTTCCTCACGATGCGCGGCGGGCCGTCGCATGTGGACTTGTTCGACTACAAACCCGAGCTGGCTAGGCGCGACGGCAAGACAGCGAGCCTGGGCCGTGATTCGGAGGGCGCCAAGCTCTTCGGCGCGGTGCACCCGTTTGCGCAGTTCGGACAGTCCGGCCAGTGGATGACCACCTTGTATCCGCGGCTGGCCCAGCACGCGGACGATTTGTGCATCATCAACTCGATGCACACCGACCTGCCGAATCACGCGCAGGCTTTCGTGCAAATGCACACCGGCAGCTTCCAGTTTGTGCGGCCTTCAGTGGGCGCGTGGACACTCTACGGTCTCGGCACAGAGAATGAAAACCTGCCCGGGTTCATCACGCTCAATCCGCCCGCAGACAACGGCGGCGCGCAGAACTACGGCAGCGCGTTCCTGCCCGCGATCTGCCAGGGCACGAAGATCGGTGGCTCGCAGCTCCCGGATTTGTATGCGGCGCTGTTTAAGAAGGACGTGGCGCCCGGGCCGCCAATGAAAAACATCGAGAACAAAAGCGTGCCGCGCGATTTGCAACGCGCGCAGATCGAGCTGATTCGCGGTTTGAACGAGCGCAAGATGGAGCGCGACGGCTTTCATCCTGAGATCGAGGGCATGATCGAGTCCTTCGAACTCGCTTTCCGCATGCAGACGGAGGTGCCCGATGTGCTCGATCTGCGCGGCGAGCCGGAGCACATTTTGAAGCTTTATGGCATTGGCGGCGGCAAGGATCAGTTTGCGCGGCAGTGCCTGCTGGCACGCCGTCTGGCGGAGGCTGGCGTGCGCTTCATTGAGATCGCCTCCGGTGTGCAATGGGATCACCACAATCGCCTGCGTGAGCTGCTCGCCACCAACTGCGCGGCCACCGATCAGCCGATCGCGGCTCTCTTGACCGATCTGAAAGCGCGCGGCCTGCTCAAGGACACGCTCGTGGTGTGGGCGGGCGAGTTCGGCCGCACGCCGTATGCGCAGGCCGGTGACGGGCGCGATCACAATCACAAGGGCTACAGCATCTGGATGGCTGGCGGCGGGGTTAAGGGGGGCACTACTTACGGCGCCACGGATGAGATCGGCTACAAAGCCGTGCAAAACCCGATGCACATCCATGACTGGCACGCCACGATGCTGCACTTGCTCGGCATCGATCACACCAAGCTCACGTACAATCACGGCGGGCGGAACTTCCGCCTGACCAATGTCAGTGGCGAAGTGGCTGCTGGCATCCTGGCTTGACCAGCCTCGTTGGCATCAAACGAGCAGTTCCTTCACGAGCCCGGCAACCTCGACCGTTGCGGGGCCGATACGATGCTCGTGGAAGGCGGGCGAGATTTCCGTGCTGACGGGATTGATTTCGATGCAGCGCGCACCGGCGGTGCGGGCGGTGTTGACGAAACCCGCCGCCGGGTAAACCACACCGGAGGTGCCGATGGCGATGAAGAGTTCAGCCCCCTCCAACGCCGTAAAGATGCGATCCATCTCCAGGGGCATCTCGCCGAACCAGACAATGTGGGGGCGAATGCCGCCCTTTTTTTCGCAGGCAGGACAGATGCTGTCGAGTTCCGTGTTTTCCTCCCACGGCATCACTGCACCGCAGCGCAGGCAGCGGGCGCGGCGCAGCTCGCCATGCATGTGGATCAGCTTGCTGGAACCGGCGCGCTCATGCAGGTCATCGACGTTCTGCGTGATGAGCAGGAATTCGTCTTCCCACGTGGTTTCAAGCTGCGCAAGAGCTTCGTGAGCGGCATTGGGAGCAACGGTTTTCAACGCGGCGCGGCGCAGGTTGTAAAAGTGATGCACCAGAGCGGGGTTGGCGCGAAAAGCCTCCGGGGCGGCCACTTCCTCAATGCGATGGCCTTCCCAAAGCCCGTTGGAGTCGCGAAAGGTGGGTACACCGGATTCCGCGGAAACACCGGCGCCGGTGAGGATGACGAGGCGGGCCATTTGCTGTTAGGGGAGGTGGCGCAACACACGCACGCGCTCGCGGCCAGTGCGTCCGGCGAAGGAGTTGTTAGGAATGTAGTCGGCGATGACTGCGAAGTCGTTAGCAAACAGCTTGTTTAGTTCCGGAACAGGCAGCGCAAAAGGCGGGCCGGACTCGCCGGGGTCGAGATCGGGTTTGATGTACCACACGCCGCAGATGCCGCCGCCGGGCCTGAGCGCGGCGCGCACGCCCTCCGCATAACGCGGGCGCAGCTCAGGCGGCATGCCGCTCAGGCAGGTGTGCTCGACCACATGATCGAAGGCGCCTTTCAATTCGGCCGGCAGATGGAACAAGTCGCCTCGCACAAAACGTGCCGCGTGCTGTGGATAGGTGGCACGCGCCGCGGCCACCGCGCTGGGAGCGATGTCGAGACCGGTGACGTCAAAGCCGAGATCAGCCAGCGCTGCCACATCGTGACCACGCCCGCAGCCGATGACCAGCACCGGGCCGGTGAGCGGGCGTTGTTTGACCTCGGCGAGGAGGGGCGGGGAGGGCTTGCCGTGATCCCACGGTGTTTCGCCTTGAACGTAGCAGGATTCCCAATCGGTGCGCATGCCCGCATCATGCACGGGTGACGCAGCCTGCACAAGGCCCCATATGAAGCGGCTCAGCGCGTCATCAGGACATGGCGCACGCGGCCGGTTTTCTGGCGGTTGGTGAGCGGCGGCAGATCGAGGTGAAACAGGTGGCGCAGGGCGGCGGTGTGTTGTTTTAAGGTGGCACGCGCGGCTTCCTGCAATGCGGTCCAGCGCGGCCACTCATGAGATGGCGCGTGATGAATGTGGCGCAGCTGGCTCAGCCACTCGATGTAAGCGCGCGAGAGGTCGCCCTCCGGAATACCGCGACGCAACTCCGCGGAACCAGGACGATCCGGGTGGAGCAGGGCGTCGAGCACTTCGGCGGCGCCCTCGCCGTAGTCGAGCGGGAGGCCGTTCTCCAAGTAGCCATGGTGATTCAGAAAGCCGTAGGCGGCGCGGCAGGCGGCGCTGAGGCGCTCGGAGGCGATGGCGGCGGGCAGATCGAAACGCATCCCGGCGCGCAGGTTGGCGATGTGCAGAACCAGCTCCTCCACCGGGTAGGTTTCGTCTTCGAGCGCGGCGACCACCGCCAAGCCCTCTCCGCCCTGGAAGAACGAAAAGATCTCGCCGCGCCGGGTGGGTTTACCACTGTCGTTGATGAGCCCAAGCTGGCGCCAGGCGTGGATGGGAGAGCCCGGCCGCGGGGGGCGGCGCTGGGATAACGTGGGGTCATCATCTTGATGGCCCGACTGGGTGGCGAGCAAACTGGAAGCTTGCTCCACTTTATCTTGCCGCCGCGTTAGGACACGCTCATGCGGCTCGATGATGCAACGATGGTGCGAGTCCTCCACGGCCTCGGCCTCCAACTGCGCGAGATCGAAGCGGGCGTGCAGGACACCATCGCGCTCGTGGAATTCGACCAAAGCGGGTTCGCCTTCGAGCTTGAGCGTGGGCACTTGCGCGACCACGGCATGGGCGAGCGTTGGCAGGTGCTGGCGTTCAATTTCGCCGAGGTCAAGGTGCTCGACGCGGCGCGGCAGCTTGAGCAGTTTGCGCAGGGTTTTGGTGGGGCGGAATTGTTGGTTCGAGTTTTCCTGGAGCGCGCCGAGCGGCACTTCGACACCGAAGCGGCGCTGCGTTTCACCACCGCCTTGCTCCAGGCGGAACACCCGGCCGAGACCGGCGGCGAAACGTCCAACGAAGGGGCCGAAGCCGAGCGCGGGAATGACGCGCTCGGGCGTGGCGAGCCAGCATTCGGCGAGGCTGGCGCGGCGGGGTGGGTAGCCGGAGACACGCTCCCATTCACCGGCGGTGTTGAGGCGCTGCTTCTCGAAGCTTTCGAGGCCGAAGAGCGCGGCGGTGGCGGGTTGATCGGGGAGCAAGGGAGAGGCGCCCTCCGGCAGGTCTTCGAGCCCGAGCGGCGGCGGCACTTTGGCATAAAGCCGGGCAGCGAAGGTCTCCGCGGCAGTGAAGGGATCGTTACCACTGGCGGCGGCGTGTTTCATCACGCGCAGGAAAAGCGGCCAGGCCAGCACGCTGCCGCGATGCAGGCGGGCGGCGCGGGCATCGCCAAGACCGGGACTGTCACGCGTGCTGATGACACTGCCGCGCTCATCGAGTCCGCGGCGCCCGGCGCGGCCAAACATCTGCAGCAACTCGTCGCTGGTGAGCCGGTGCTCGCCGCGGCCGTCGTGAAAGGTGGTAGCGGCGACGTGCACGCTGCGCACGGAGAAGTTGATGCCGGCGGCAAGGCCCATGGTGGCGGTGATGACGCGGAGCTGGCCCGCCTTGGCCAGCGGCTCGATGACGCCGGCGCGCGCGCCGTAGGAAAGGCCGCTGTGATGGTAGGCGATGCGTTGTTCCAGCAACTGCGAGAGCTCCTTGCCGCAGACCGCGCGCTGCTCTTCGGTGAGCTGCAGGGGATCGCCGGGCGGCAGCTCGGCGGCGAGTTTGCGCGCGATGGACTCGGCCTCCTTGCGGCGCGGGGCAAAGATGAGCAGCGGTGCGAGGTCGGCGAGAAGGACGGCGGCGGCGAACTTGGGCCAGTAACCTTCGAAGTGCCGCGCCAGGCGCTGCGGCAGGGTCTCCAGCGGGATTTCCTCCAAGGGCACCGGGCGCTCCTTGGTGAGCACGACTTCGGCAGGGCGTTCAAGGTGGCGCAGCCAGGCGGCGACGTCCTCGGGGTTCGCCACCGAGCCGCTGAGCAGCAGCAGCCGCGTGTCGTCCGGCGCAAGAGCGATGGCGCCCTCGTAGTGACTGCCGCGCGAGGTGTCGGCGATCATTTGATACTCGTCGATGACCAGCAGCGCCGGGCCTTCGTCGCGCAGCAGACGCTCGATCTGCGTCTCGAGCGTCGCAACGAGCACGGGCGCGTGGATGTTCTCTGAGACATCGCCGGTGGCGATGCCGACATCCCAGCGCGCCTCCTTCCACTCGGCGTATTTGTCGTTGGCCAGGGCACGGGTGGGCACGGTGTAAACCGCCTGTCCCTTGAAATGACCGGACTGGTGCAGCAGCTCGAAGATGTAGGTCTTGCCCGCGCCGGTGGGGGCGCTCACCACCACGTCACTGCCATTGCGCAGGTGATTGACGGCCTGGTGCTGCCAGGGATCCGGGAGTTTGAGCTGGTTGAGGCCGGGCAGCATGGGCAGGGCAGTAATCATCGCAGGATATCCATGAGCGGAAACCCGAGCAAGAAATTGGCGAACCAAAGTTCAGAAAGTTTCATTCAGCTGGAGGTCCATTCCAAATCCATGAGTTTGTTGGTCGATGAATGACATCAGCGTTGACCGCACCGCCGAGGTCGGAGTCATTGAATCTCTTTCCTGCAGCCCTGCTTATCTGGACCTTTCGCCCGTCAGTCTGCCAGCGACCACGATTTGCCTCAAAATCCTGCGGGATCATCCAATCAAACTCAGCCTGCGCTGCAAGAGGTGCAAGTAGTGTCGAAAGTAGTGTCGAAAGGCCGGTTTTGGGCCTATGTAGATCCTCACTCACGTATGAAAAATCCACCTCTCTTGCTGCTTGTCATTATCGTGGTTGGAATCTTGCCTCCACTGGTGGGTTTGGCGCCGGCTCAGTCTTATCAGCCCACTCTTAACAAGCAATTGTTTGCGCGGGCGCCTCAGGCAAACAGCAGGTTTGGGCAATCTGTCGCCCTGTCCAGCAAGTACCTGCTTGTTGGTGAATACTACAACAGTGAGCTGGCCAGCCGGGCAGGAGCGGCGCATCTTTTTGACGCAAAAACGGGACGCCTTTTGCGCACCGTCACCCCCGGCATTGATGTGTCAATCAACGGCCATTTTGGCGAAGTTGTCGCGGTGAACGATCAGTACGCGCTGGTGGGATCCAGCCAAGGTGCCGCTTATCTGTTCAATGCCAAAACCGGCGTATTGATCCGGAAATTGACTTCCCCTGAAAGCGATCCTGATGACGGCTTTGGCGGCAGCGTGGCGATGAACGGCAGCTATGCCCTGATTGGAGCCCCTTCTGGCGACAGCGGTGATCCTATAGTCCAGAACACAGGCGCGGCCTACCTTTTTGATCTCAAGACAGGTGCATTCATGGTCAAGTACGAGGCTGACGATGGAGCGGATGGAGATAATTTTGGATCAAGCGTTGCACTCGATGGCACTAGCGCCTTGATCGGAGCTTACGGCAAGGGCTCTCTTTCTGGTGCGGCCTACCTGTTCAATATAGAAACGGGAGTGAGGACTCTCTTCCCAAACTTAGGATCGGCAGGAGCCCAGTTTGGTGGTGGTGTGGCCATAGACAACGGCAGAATACTGATTGCAGCCCGCTTTGAAGATGATCCGATCAATGGGGTCGACAGTGGAGCGGTCTATGTGTACGGCGATGTCTGGGGCGGCAAACTCACCGCGCCAAGTGGCATGCCAGCGGATTCTTTTGGCAGGAGTGTCTCCATCAGCGGGAATCTGGCGGTGATCGGCGCTTCTCAGGAGGATAGCGGTGGGCTGGACTCGGGAGCCGCCTATCTGTATGATGTTGGTACGGGAGCATTCCTGGCCAAAATCAAAGCATCGGATGTGCTGGCGGATGCGCGTTATGGCTTGGATGCGGCCATCTGCGACGGACGCCTGGCCGTTGGAGCGCCGCGCAGCGATCATTTTGGTGATGAATCAGGCAGTGTTTATTATTATCATGAATTGGCCGCGCCACTGCCTTTCGCCGCCATTGCGGTCAAAGGCGGCCTTGCAAGTGACACGCTGGGATCGAGGTTCAAGTCATTTACCTCGGTGTACACCAGCTCGGATGTACAGAGCAAGTCGGTATTGAACGCCACGCTGTCCGGCGCCGACATAAACGCTGGCCGGACGAAGGGCGTTTGGGATCAACTGGATGGTGCCAGCCTGAAACTGTCTCTGCGGGTGAAGGAAACGGATCTCGGAACCGGTGTCAAAGCCGCCAAAATTCTCAGAGCCTGGAGCAACCGCGCTGACGTCACTCTCATGGAGGCGGTTCTCGCTGGTTCGAACAAACAGGCTGTGCTGCGTCGGGCCACGGGCGCCTCCACGCAGGTGATCGCCTCCACCGGTGAGACTTTGGGAGGGGTTGTGGTCGGCAAATTCCTTCAGACCGTTCAATCCAGAAGCGATTTGCTAGCCATTAGCGCCCAGTTGAAAACCGCGGGGCTCGTCAACAAAACCAATGACAGCGCCATCATTGCCTTGAATCATGCGGGCGTGGTATCCACCCCCGTGATCCGGGAGGGCGTGAGCAGCCTGCCTGCCGGAGGGGCGCTGGGGCAGTTGTCTGGACGGGTGGCGATTGGCCGCAACAATGAACGTGTTGGATTTGCCGGAAGCCGCTTGTTGGCGGGACTTGGCATGCAGGCTCTGTTTAACGCTGAAGCTGGAGGCAGCATTGAATTGGCGGCGTTTCAAGGCGCATCCCCCGCCGCGATCCAACCGGCTGTTTTCCGAGCTTTTTTGGCCGAAAGCATGAGCAGTCAAGGAAGGCTGGTATGGCGTGCCAGTTTGTCAGGCACTCATGTGACCGCCAAGAACAACGAGGTCCTCTGGCATGAGGAGGGGGCAAAGCTCGTGGCCCGCAAAGGTCTGCCGCTGGACAACATCGGACTGTATGGCGTGGGCATCTCACGATTCATGCAGTTTTGGCCGGCAGGTCAAAACAGCCGGGCGTTGTTTCTGGCAAAACTCACAGGCGCCGGGGTCAAATCCAGCAATGATCTGGCTTTGTTTGCATGGACTCGGGATGCCGTGCCCGAGCTGCAGGTTGTTTTGCGCGAGGGGCAGTTGTTGGGTGGAGGCGATTCGCCAACGGTGAAAACAATCCAGCGCGTGGAAGTCGATCCCAGCAGCCGTTTCGCTGCCCTTTGCTCACTCACTGGAGCCAGCGCGCGAAATCAAGCGCTCATCACAGGATTGGGTATCAGTCTGCGCAAAGGCACGCTTTATGCCAATGGCAGTGCTGTACCCAGGCGCTTGAAGGGCATCACGTTTTCCCCCACCACCGACAAAACCGGGTCGGGAGGCAAAGGCATCGGCCGCGTCATCGAAGGCAGCGGAACCATTTCGCTGACAGTCATTTATGACAACAAAGCGGTGGAGGTCGTACAAGCCAAGTTATCCCAGTAGGCGACAGCCAGAGGAAACAGGGTCTGCTGAGCGCGGGCAAAGGTGCCTGTTGCCGGACGGGGATGATCTGCGAGGCCGGTTGCGCCCTGGCGAGTTGATCTCCTCCTTTTTTAATCCTGTTCATCTTCAAAAATCCTGTCCATCCTGTCGAAAAAATCAGACGGAGCGGACATCAGGCGATGACCGGCAGCTCGTGTCCGGCACGATACTCCTCGTCGAGCAGGGCGTTGGCTTCTTCGCTGAACTCGCCTTCGAAGCGCTCGGCCTCCGGGTTGAAGGTGAGCAGGGCACCGAGCACGGCGTTGTCCTGGGCGGGATCGATGCCGTTAGCGCGCAGGTTGGCGTCGAAGTCAGCCAGGGTCTCCTGGATCAATGCGCCGCCGCCGAGCCGCTCGCGCACCGCAGCGGCTCCGGCTTTCTGGCCGATGCGGTGCGAGATGTTGGCGAGGTGGGCGAGACCGGCGGAGATGTGGCCGTGCAGGACGTCGAGATGCGGGCTGGCCAGTTTGCCCTGGCGGATGGACTCCAGCCAGTTCTCCATGTGATCGCCGCCGCCGCTGCTGCTGAATTTTTCGACCTGTTCGCCGCTGGCGTCAAAAGCCTGGTTCTCGGCCAGCCAGCCGCCCTCGCAATGCACCACGTTGCCGATGCGAATGTCCTTGTAGGCGGGCTCCAGGCGCCAGTCCATGTCGCGCAGCGGCAGGCCGCGGTTGTCGAAGAGCAAAGGCGCGGGCTGGTAGTCAAACCAGGCGAGCTGGTTGTTCGGCGTCTGGCCGTCGTCGTCGTAACCCCAGCGCGCGCCGATGCTGAGCGCGCGGCGCGGCAGGGCGGGCTGCTCCAGCGCCCAGCGCGCGACATCGAGCTGGTGCGGGCCCTGGTTGCCGATGTCCCCATTGCCAAACTCCCACTGCCAATGCCAGTCGTAGTGCAGCTTGGCGCGCATCAGGGGCTTCACCTCGCGGCAGGCGCACCACAGATCGTAGTCGATGTAGTTGGCCACCTTTTTCGGGCCGGTGACCTTGCCGATGCTCTCACGGGTTTTGTAATTGAGGCCGCGCGACAGCGTGACGGCGCCGAGATGGCCTTCCTTGAGCCAGGCAAAGGCCTCCGCCTGGCCCTCGTCCGAGCGCAACTGCATGCCGTGGGTGACGATCAGGTGCGGCCGTTTGCGCGCGGCTTCGACGAGCTTGCGGCCCTCGGCCAAATTATGGCTGACCGGCTTCTCGACGTAGACGTGCTTGCCGGCGGCGATGGCGTGCAGGGCGATGAGCGTGTGGCTGTGGTTCGGTGTGGCGATGATGACGCCGTCGATTTCCTTGTCCTGCACGAACTCGCGGTAGTCGCGATACACGACGGGCTTCACCTGCTCGTCCTGAAACTCCCTCAGGCCGATGTCAATGGAGCGCTGGTCAACATCGCAGAGCGCCACGATGCGCGCGCCGTCGCGCTGGACCAGCTCTTTGATGTGATGCAGCCCCTTGCCGTGGAAGCCGCAGATGCCGACGCGCACGTCGGTGTTCGGGTCGCCGGCCCAGTCGCAACTGCCGCCTGTCAGCGTCAGTCCGCCGAGGGCGAAGGTGCGGCGCAGTAGTCGGCGGCGTTTCATTTCACCTCGGTGGCGGAAAAGGCCTCGAACTCCTTGCGCAGCACGGCCTGATCCGGCTCGCCGGGCTGGATGAAAACGCGGTAGCGCAGGGTCAGCACCGAGCCGTTTTCCAGGAGGTGATTGCCGGCGGTTTTGTCCTCCAGCTTTTCGAAGTCGTGCTGGCCGAAGGGGTTGGCGGCAAAGAGGCCGTAGGTGCGCGCGTGCCACCAGGTGGGATGGCGCAGGTTGCTTGGATGATCGAAGATCGTGACGCAGACACGCGCGCCCTTCGGATCGGGGCCAAAGGCGGAGATCCACTCGGCTTTTTTGCCCCAGACCGCGCCGTTTTTTTTGCCTGCGCTGCTCAGCATTGCCCCCTGCGCGCCGTCGCCCTCGATGCTGAGGGAGGGGCAGAGGCGGAGGGCAAAGCTGCCCTCCTTGGTGTCGCCAAACACGACGGTGCCGTGCGCGGCTTTCAGGTGGATGGTGAAATCGATGAAGCGGCTGCCGTCTTCCCGCGCCTCCAGAGCGACGAGGCGGGTGTCCTCCAGCACGGCATCGCCGCCGCTGCCGACCCAGCGGGTGGCGGCGGTGAAGGAGGCCTGGTTGCCGGCCACGCGCAGATCGCTCACGCTTTGATGCTCCTGGCGGCCGTGCTTGTCGCCGTCGGCCCAGAAATCCACCCCATTGACCAGGCCGTGCGCGAACCAGAACGAGCGGTGGTGCGGGTGGTCCTCCGCGCCGCCTTTTTCCATCGGGTAGGGCCGCGTCAAATTCGCCCCGGACGGTCCGATGAGAGGATGCAAGCAAGGCCGCTGGGCGCCCTTGCCGACATACTCGGTGAAGGGTTTGCCATCGATTTGGATGCGCACACCGGACTCGGTCAGTTCGGCATCCAGCACGGGCGGCGCGGCGGCGGCCAGGGCGGCCCAGCCAGCGAGGGAAAAGGGAAGCAGTTGGCGGATCATGAAGACCAGACTAAAGCCCCGGCACGCCTTCTGCCAAGAAAAGAAAGGCGCACGCGGCAGGCGGCGCGCTCGTCGATCAGCCGCGGTAACGCTGCTGAAACACGCGGCGGTGAAACACTTCGACACCCGGGATGGCCAGTTCCGCCGGCAGGCTGTCGCTGATGAGATCCCGCGCCTCTGCCCGGCCGCTGTCCAGCCATGACGCGAGGTCACCCGCTGCGTAATCCCGCGTCGCCAAACACGCGCGCGCCTCCGGCCGCAGGCCTTTCCAAAATGATGCAGAATCCGTTTCGCTCATAAACCGCCTCCATGATGCTGCGGAACCTCGCGTGCGCAACCCATCCTATTGCAGTGTCTGAACCTTTCCCCGACCAGTTCGTAGCTGGATAGCATGTCCCTGTACACTTAGGCAACACGATTCAGGCAGAATGCCTGAATGACACCCTTCAGGCTGGAAGTCTGAGCTAGACCCGGCTCCGCCGCTTTTCGAAAGGAGGCAACCTTCTTGGTTGCCCGCCTCCATAACCTATCCGCCGCAAGCTGGAAGCTTGCGCCACTCAAAACGTCACAGTATCGTTTGTGGTTGGCTTGACGAAAAGCGCGCGGCCAGGGTACAAACGAGGAAATGTCATCGGGAAGCGACCGCAAACCATGAAAGCCGTTCTTTTTACAGCCGGGCTCGGGGATTCCATACGGGCGTTCTACAAAACGGACCGCTACACCCGTGTCTGTGACACGAGCGAAATGCTTGCTGTCATTGTGGCGACGCACAACCCCTCTGTGCATGAGTGCTTTCTCCAGCATCCCAACCGCGCCAATCTCAAAATCATCCACCTGCCCGGCCAATACGCCGCTTTTTCTCAGCAGGACTTCGCGGCATCGAGTTGAACCATGCTCTATGCCAGCAGGCGGGCTTCACCTCCGCCGAGGTGCGCAGCTCACCGATGGAGTGCCGCCCGGAATTTGATGTGGCGGCCAAGGATGTGATCGTGGTCCAGCCCAGCGCCGGCAGCAACAACCGCAGTCTGCCCCTCTCCATTCTGCGCCCTGTCGTCAGTGAGTGCCTGCGGACGGGACGGGAGGTTCATCTGGTCACGCGTTCTTATCCCAGGTGGTTTGAGGGAAGGCGCATGCATGATGAGGAGACGATCCCGGACGACATCGCCTTGAATCCGGGTGTGGTTTGGCACCGCAACCTTTCGGTTCCCGCCACGTTGAATTTGGTGAAAAACTGCGGCTTTTTTGCCGGCTGCCATAGTTCTCTGCTGCAAGCCGCTTGGTTTGAAGGCAAGCCTGTTTTCGCCTTGTATCCAAGCAATCAAGTGGATTGGCAGCCGGAAAAACTGGGCTCCGGCTACTCCTTTGGAGCGGCGTTTCCGCAAACGCGGCATCAGAGCTTTGAGAAGTTTGACGCGGCGGAGTTGCGCTCGCATCTGATCGGAAGTGGCATGCATATGGCGGTCAAAGGCAGCGGTGTGCTGCACCGCGCAGGCGCGACGGGAGCGCTGGCGCAATCCGCCCAACGCCGTCACGCGCTGGGTCATGCGAGGTTCACGGGCAGGCTCGGCAAGAAAGAGATGGATTTGACTCTTTATCCCGGCGGTTGGGCGCGCGTGGAGGCCATCCCAGCCGTGCGCCGCTGGGAAACCACACAGACCACGCTGCGGTTGCTGCTGGCTGATGGCAGTTACGGTGTGGAGTTGGCCGAAACGGAAAAGGGCTTGGCTGGAATTTTCGAGGGACAGGAGCTGACCATTGCTCCCGATTTGCGCCAGCGGCGCTACCTCGTCTGCGGCTTGCAGCGCACCTGCACCAATCTCATTCAACACTATTTCAACAATTACGTGGGGGCGCCGCGGGTGACATTGTTCCATGGCGGACAAGCTTATTGGAAGCATGGCTGGTTGCCGACGGCAGAGCATTTGCGGGACATCTTTGTCATCGTCTGTATGCGCCACCCCCTGCACTGGTTGGTTGCCTGCTACGATTACTTTGTGAAGGAGGCAGGCAAAGATCGCTCCATTTGCCCGAACTTTAGAGCTACGTGGACTTTTGAGGAATGGCTGGAGAACAAACACTATGCCTGGCCGACACCCGCGGAGCGCTGGAATGTGATGAACGGACACTGGCTGGAGCGCGCGGGAGAGCTGGGCATCAACGCCGTGGTGGTTCGGGCGGAGGATTGCCAGACCGAATGGATGCAGCGCGTCACGTTCAGCCGGGTGCTGGCGCAGTACGACCCTCTCTTGTCGTCTCAATTGACCGAGGGTGTGGTGCCCAACCGGCTCACCAACACCAATCAGCAGACCGCCAAGCCCATGGACCCGACCGCCTACCTTCACCACACCTACTTGGAGCGCTACACAGCGGAGATGAAAACGAAGGCTCTCCGAATCCTGGATAAAAAACTCATGGCCAAACTCGGGTATGAGTGAGCTTCGCTGATTGCGCTGCGGCAAATTCGATGCTTTTGGTGCGCTTCAAAACTCGATGACCATCGCGTTGGGCGAACTCTGCAGCACATACTGGCGGTCGAGAGGCCACAACAGACTGGGGTGTTTCAGGCTTACGACGGAATGAATGCCCTCCGGGGCAAGCTCATGGTAAAGCCAATGGCTCAAGAATTGCTCGTCTTGGGCGTAACCCGCCCAGTGCGACAGGCCAAACTTGGCGGCTTCTTGGTCCGTTCCCGGCAGGCGCGCCGTTTTGGGCCAGAGCTGGTGCTTCTGATGCCAGATCCAAGCCTTGACCGTGTCCAGAAAAGGCAGCGGTTTCCCTGACTTCACGACATTCACCCCCGGGATTGTTCGATAAGTGAGAACACCGTCCGCAACGAGATCACGCGGGCAAATGCGACGGAACATCCGCGCCGGGCCGCTGAGCATGGAGCAAATCAAGGCAAGATTCGTCTTGTCAGGCCAAGGATTATCCGAGTCCCTCGCCATCATGGTTACCCCCTCCTGGAGGGGCAGGTAGCGCCAGAGCATTCCAGGCACCGCGTTTTCGGAGGTGTGCCGCATGATGCGGAGTTCCGCTCTGGGGTGCTTCAATAGCGGTTCGAGGAAAAGGAGGTCGGGGGCCAGATAAATGCGGATGACCCAGGGCGGGCTTACTTGGCTCAGTCCTCGTGCCAAAGGCTCGAAGTATTTGGACCACCAGGAACTGGAAGCGCCGCGCCAACGCACATTTGGCCGCGGTTTGCGAAGTTCCTCAATGGTTAAGGGATGAATTTTAGCCTGACTTGGATGGTGCGGCCGGCAGTAGAGCGAAACACTGAGAACGTGCTCCGAGGGCTTGGGGTAGCGGATTTCATCGACCTCAAACATGAAATCCAGCTCGCTGCGTTCCTCAGGGCTGGATTCCGCCAGATAGCGGCTCACTTGCTCCCCGCCGAAGGTGGGAAAGTAATCCTGAATGCTTGGTTCCGGCATAAGGCTTTTGTCGTTCTTCGTTGCCGACGCTTGTACTTCTTCGTCGATTCACAACGGAGGGCGGGGCGTCACGCGCGGAACCGGAAGCTGAGCCAGCGCTTGCCAGAGGCGCTCCAGGGAATTCGCCACCGGCTCGCGGTGGGTTTCAATGCGCAGCATCTCCGGCCCTGGGGGCTCAAACGCCGCGTCGGCCCCAGTGAGGCCGGTCAAATGGCCCGTGTGCTGGCGGCGGTAAAGGCCTTTTACATCCCGGCGGCGGCATTCCTCCAGCGGGCAGTCTGCCCACACCCAAAGCACCGGAAAGCCCGCCAGAATCTCCGAAATCAAAGCGCGCTGGGAGCGTAAGGGCGTGATCATCGCTGCAACGGCGGAGACCCCACAGCGCGCGGACAGCGCAGCCATCTCGGCGGCGCGCCGCAGATTTTCGGAACGATCCTCTGCGGAAAAGCCCAAGCCACGACAGAGCCCGCCGCGCAGCTCGTCGCCATCTAGCAGCAGGGAAGGCTTACCGGACTCCGTCAATCGCTGCCGCAGCTCCCGCGCCAATGTGCTCTTACCTGCACTCGGAAGGCCCAGAATCCAGACAATAAATGGCTTTTCATTCATGATGGGATCTCCGCGAAACAAGGCATCGGCGCAGATTGAGGAATGAGTTGTTCAAACGTGCATTCCGAATGAACGGAAAAGACGGAAAAGATTGAAATCAAATTTAGCGTTGACATGAGCCGGAAAATATTCAGAGTACGCCAAATAGAGCACTCAACCCCGGGAATCAAATACGTTTCTAATCCCCCAATAACGTGGGGTCGGTATTGCCTGTAAGCGTTTAGAAATGATATCTTCGCATCAAAGCCTGCGCTTGCTTGTCTTGGCCTTAACGGTCGTAGCTGGGTTGATACTATTTTTGATTCTCGGAAATGCCACAGCAGAGAAGAATATTGTCACCCTACCAGGATTAGATGAAGGTAAAATAGCATCTATATCTGGCCCTGTCTCTGTTACGGTTAATTCTCAGGTTGGCCAACCATCGGCAACTCCTTTCGTCTTATCATCTCAGTCGGGCCAACTATCCGGCCATACAGCCGCGTCCGAGAATTCAACTTTTCCCGCAGCAAAGTCCAGCAGACCCAATGCAGGAGGGAGTCAGACGCAACAGCGAACTAAAGACTCTAGTCGTGACTTATTATCCTCCGAGTCGCAGTCGGAAAACCAATCGGAAAGCACCAAGTTTTCCGGGCAAATCCGAAAATCGTTGAACCTCCTTCGAAAAATCATCACTGATCAAGAGCTTCTCAGAAGCCACTTCGAAGTCCACAATTTTAGCGAAAGCGTATATTCTAAAGTCACGATCTCAAGGCCAGGCCATTCGGAAATCATGCAGTTAAATAAGATCATTGCCGACACCTTGCCAACTCTGCCCGAGAATGCTAGGCCTTTTTTTCTCGTTGACGCTAAACGCATGGTGGACAGATACACACACTTCACAAGAAATTACCTTGTATTGATCGTGGCGCTATCACAACATACGAATGCAGATGGTATTTACCATGGAAGTTACTGGGAGTACTTGACCGATAACCCGGAGAACTACAAAATCAATAGTGCGCCATCACTATCGGCATACGGCAGGGTTATAGCTCCTTCAGGCATCTCAACCTCCTTCTCCAAGCAATGGATTGGAGATAACTTTAAACCACCTGATCGCTACAGTCATCTATTCCAGTAGCCTATCGTTTAAATTTTAGTTTGGCATAACAATTAATACTATCGCGTTTCATGTGTGATAGCTTGGTTTGCCCACATCTACTCAGTCAGACCACGTCTCGAAGTCCTCTTCAGCGCCGGTGGTGAGACTGGTCGCTTGGCCCGTGTGCTGGCGACGGAAAAGCCCTTCACTTCAGGTTCCGGCATTCCTCAAGTGGGCCGCCCACACCCATAGCACAGGGAAATCCGCCAGAATCTCCGCAATTAACGTCCTTTGAGAGCGTAGTGGGGTGATTCATAGCCGTCACCGCAGACACCCCGCAGTGCGCGGAAAGCGCGGCGACCTCGGCGGCACGCCGGAGGTTTTCTGAGCGATCCTCGGCGGAAAAGCCCAGCCCGTGGCAGAGTCCGCCGCGCAACTCGTCGCCATCCAGCAGTAGGCAGGGCCTGCCGGATTCCGTCAATCGCCGCCGCAGCTCCCACGCCAGCGTGCTCTTGCCAGCGCTGGGCAGGCCGAAAATCCAGATGAGAAAAGGCTTTTCACTCATGGTGAGATCTCTGTAAAGCAAGGTGTTGGGGTGGTATGAACTAGAAATAGTGTTCAAGTAAACATGTCAAACAAACGAAAAAAGATCAAAATCAAAATTTCAGCGTTGACGTGAAGCCGAAAAATCCGGCATAATCCAATGCTTCAGAATAAGGAAGAAAAATCCGAATTTTGTGGTAGACAATTCCCAATTCAAAGTTCTCACATGAAAAGAAGACGCTTCATCACTTCCACCTCAACAACGGTCCTTATTTTTGGATCCGGCTTGGGAACCAAAATGGTTAAGGCAAGTTCTGGTGGTGGTAGCGCCACCTTCTATAATGTCACAATAACTATAGCGGGGATACCAGTCAAATTTACATCTTTGCCCACAACAGTGGCCGGTTGGAAAGATGTTGCTTTTCATCGACAAAATGATCCAAACAAAGTTACGGTTACGGCAACTGCAAGCACCGCTACGGAAATGCAGCAACTTGATATCGAACCAAATGATTTTGACCCTGCGGAGCCATACCACGTTTCGCCGGGAACTTACCAGTTAATATTGCCAGGACCGCTTGACTGAGGAAATTTGGACGTAATTACTTATCAGTATTCGATGAGCAGTTCGGGTCGATTCATCATGGTATTCACGATGGTGGGTGTCGCGACTATTGCGTTCTTGATATTTTCCAATTTGAGCCCGACAAATTCGGACTCTTTCGTTAAGGATAACCAAACAATTTATCCAGGTAAAAATATTGGTAGCGACAAAGCGCTTCTAAATCATGCACATGGCCATGAGGTGAAGAAGAGTGATGGTGATGGATACAAAAATAATAATGCGATTGCCGATATAAGAGCGGAGTATCTTTTAGTGAAGTCTCTGGAAAGAGTTGGAACTGCAGACAAATCCAAAAATCTGAGAGATAAAAGTAAACAAGCAGACGCAGTTCCTTCCACGCCTCAGCCTGAAGAGCTTCAATCGGAAACATCGCGCTATACAAAGCAAGTTAGGCCTTATTTAAATGATCTACATAAGCTGATAACTGAAATGGAAATGGGTCGGTGTGCGTTTGATGTGCACGACTTTTCCAATTATGAAATAGCAAAAGTCACTATCGCAAGGCCAAGCGCCTCGGAAGTTTTTCAATTGCAGGAGTTTGTGAAAAAGATATTACCATCATTGCCTTCAGATCTCCAGCCTTACTTTCTCGTCGATGGAAAGCGCATGATTGACAGGTATACCCATTTCACCCACGATTACATTGTCCTATTCGTGTCCATGAACTCTGTTGAGGCGTCTGTTAGTAAGATCGGGCGTTATTGGGAATTCTATACAAATACTCCGTCTAACTTTATTGTGAATAACGAACATAATGTGAAGGGCGGAGGGCGAATTATCGTACCTGAAGGTGTGCCTAAAGTGTTAGATAAACCTTGGATAGGAAGTAATTTCCGACCGCCAGAGCGCTACAGCCACTTATTCCAAAAAAGATAAATTTAGTTACGACCTGGCAAATTTTTGGAATTTTGGCGTATGATTTGGTTTTGAATGCTCATATGATTGGAGGGCTTGTGAGCAATGGATATACGTAAAGTCGTTAGCGGTGTTGAAGCTATTAAAGGCGGCGCAAAGGATGTCGTTTCGAATATTGGGTCTATACCTATTACCAGAGGTGGCAGACGCGGCGTCGTGGTCTGTGCTGGCGGGACGCGGTACTTTACCAATGCTTGGGTGATGCTCAAGCTGCTGCGGAAGCACGAATGCTCTTTACCTGTGGAGATGTGGGTATTTGATGATAGTGAACTTGATGAGTCGATGCACCGACTGGCAACGACGATGGGTGTCACGATATGCTATGCTGGAAAAGAGTTTCGCAAGCAAGCGGTCAAAAAGGTTCGTGGTCGTTGGCAGTGGGCCTTAAAGCCCTACGCGATTTTGCATTCGTCCTTCGACGAAGTTTTGTATTTGGATGCGGACAGCTTCCCGGTGAGGGATCCCTCCGATCTGTTCGATTGTGAGGTCTATAAAGCCGAGAGCAGCTTATTCTGGCCTGACGTTGGCATGACGGAGAAGGAGCGCCCGATTTGGGAGGTGATGGGCGTGCCCTACCGGGTCGAACCGGAGTTTGAAACCGGGCAGATGCTCATCAACAAAGGGCTTTGTTTGGAGCCCCTGCAATTGGCGTTATGGATGAACCTACAGTCCGAAATTTATTACGACTTGATTTGGGGGGATAAGGATACCTTTCGTTTTGCTTGGCACAAGCTCGGACGCTCCTTCGGCATGGTACCTTATCCTGTGCAGACCTTGAGCTTCCCCGGCAATCCCGACAGTATCGCTGCCATGTGCCAGCATGATTTGGACGGCAACTGGTTGTTTCAGCACCGTAACATGGCGAAGTGGAGTCTGCTGGGCGAGAATCCGCGCATCCCTGGGTTCATGTTCGAGCCGGAGTGCCGGGCGTTTCTGAAAGAGCTGCGGGGGTTGTGGAACGGGAGGGTGGCGCAAGCATCCTGCTTGCGTTCTAAGCGCAATCAACAGTCGGGGTGCCTGTCCACCAAGCTGGACGGAGCGGGCGGGACGCCCGCGACACACACAGGCGAGACGCCTGTGGTACAGGCGCGTGACCTGCTCGCAGGCGTGTGGCTGCTGGAAGACCGGCGGCCCAAGGTGGTCGAACCGGATTTGCCCCCGGTCGAATGGACGGATGAACGGCAACCGCTGCCTTGGGGGGCTGGTGCGGTGGCGGAACAGGAAGTTGCACGGGTGGCGAAGCAGCCCAAGCATGAATTGCGCTGCCCGGAGGTCACCTTTTTACCGGATTCCATTGGGCGTGGCGCGAACGAGGAACTTTGCTGGTGGGAGGTCAAGACGAAGGGCAAGGAGCCGGTCCTGGAGTTGATCGGAGAGGACGGTGTGTCCGCGCGGTTGAAAGCGGACGGCGCTGGCGGCTGGCAGGGGCATTGGCGTCAAAAGGGTCTGGACGGGCGCAAATATTCATGCCGTCTGACGCGCCCGGAGGCGATCTATCCTGAGAAGGCAAGTGCGGAGCTGCTGAACGGCCGCACACCTTCTCGTTCCGTCCACATTGCCAACCACGCCATGGGCATTGGAGATGCCATCACGGGGCTGTACGCCGCGGCTGGTCTGGCGCAAGCGGGTGTGCCTGTGGTGTATCACACCCGGCATCCCGAATGGCTGCAACGCGTGAAAGCCACGGGTTTGACCATCACAGACGCGGAGCCTCCCGCGGGCACGGTGGATTTGAACGCGGACTACCCGGAGCAACTGCGCTATGCCAGCGATAAGGCGCGCTGGTATGCCATGCTGGCGGCGGCTGGTTTGCGCCCTGGCAAGCGGCCGGGCATTGCCGCGCCGCCCTTCGCGCCCGCACGCCCGCAAGTCAGCCGCGCGGTTTTGGAGCCTGTGCTGGATTTTCCAAAGTACGTGTTGCTGGCTCCTTTCGCCGCCCACGTGGAGCGGGATTGGCCGGAGGCGCATTGGCGGCGGCTGGTTTTCCTGCTCAATGAAGCTGGTTATGAGGCGGTGGCATTGGGTGTGAAGAAAGACGAGGAGCGTTTGCGGCAAACTTTTGAGCGCAGTCACGCCTATTGGGTGCTGGACCAGAGCCCGGAATGGGTGGCGGCGGCCATGCTGGAGGCGCAGTGCGTGATCGGACCGGACAGTGGCATGATCCATCTGGCGGGGCTGCTTGGCGCGCCTGCCATCTGCATCCATTCCCACTTGCCGCCGGCTTTCCTCTTCAGCCACGCCCCCTCCGTTTTCTCCGCCACACCCACGACCCAGGATGCGTTCTGCCGCTGGCAGGAGGACAAAGGTTACCACGAAAGCGACGAGGCTGGCTGTTCGGCGCTGGCCACCGTCAGTCCCGATCAAGTCTTGAAGACGCTGCTGTCAAGGAAACTCAAGTCTGCGCGCAGCCGGCACCACCGCCAGGTGGAGCGGGAAACCAAGCAGGTTCTGCGCTCGGCAGACGGCAGAAACAGCAACCGCATCCAAGTCAGCGAGAACAAAGCCGATGTCATCGCCTACACCTACAAACCGGACTGCGGCCTGGGTGAGGCGGCGGAAGCCAATATTGCCGCCATGCGCGCGCTCGGCCTCACCGTGGAGCAGCGCCCGTGGGAGCACGATCTCGCCGTGGAGCCTGCTTTGCGAGATCCCAACCAAATCTACTACCATCATTGGCATCCGCAGTCGCAGGACCCGTTCGACAAGTGGCGGCTCTACCTGCCTGAAACCGGTATGGGCGCGCGTCACATCGCTTTTTGGGCCTACGAAATCGAGGGTGAGCTGCCCGAGACGTTTCAAAGAGCCGCTCAATTCATGACGGAGATTTGGACGCCGAGCCGCTTCTGCCAAAAACTCTTCGCGGCCACCGGGCTGCCCGTTCATGTGGTTCCTCATGCGGTGCAGGCAAGGGAGACGCTCAACGAATTGCCCTCATCGGGCAGCCAAGCGCCCTTCACGGTGCTGACGCTCTTTGACGCCTGGAGCCGGTTTGCGAGAAAAAACCCGGAGGCGGTCATCCGGGTCTTTCAAAAGGCGTTCCCGCATCGACTCGATGTCAGGCTGGTTTTGAAAGGGCGGCACATGTCGCGCGAGCAGGTGAAAAACCTCGAGGCGGATTGCGGCTGGGACAGCCGGATCAAGGTAATGAACCAGTTCCTTTCCGAAAGCGAGCGCGACAAGCTGTTCGCCTCGGCGGATGTGTACCTGGGGCTCCAGCGCAGCGAGGGATTTGGCTTGAATCTGGCGCGCTCCCTTGGCATGGGTCTGCCGCTGATCACGACCGGATGGAGCGGCCTGATGGACTTTTGCAACGAGGAAAACTGTTTTTTGGTGCCCTGCCGCCTGACCAGAACCGGGGATACGGCCCATGACTTTCCGCGTACGGGTGTTTGGGCTGAACCCGATGAGCAGGCGGCGGCAAAGCTCTTGAGCAGGGTGGCTGACATGGTGGCTCGCGCCGATCATCAGCTCCGAAAAATGAGGGAAGGTGGCCGTGTTTTGATTCAGGATCAGTTTGGCGAAACGGCTTTGCGGAATCATCTGGGACTTCGTTTCTCCGCATTGGGGAAAGGGACGGGCATCAACTCGCTACACGCACGATGAGTGAAACCAGAGGGAACATACCGGGCTATGTCATCGCCGCGTCCGCGATGCGGACCGGCTCCACTTGGCTGGTCAGCATGCTGCGCGAGATTTGCCAAGCGCCCAGCCGCTATGCGGACAAAGTGGAG